>CAJUGU010000123.1 GCA_910586105.1 uncultured Eubacteriales bacterium
GGGGCGAGCCCCTCTGGCGCCGTCCGCGCAGGACGCCTCCCCGGCGAGGGGCGGGTTTCCAAAGGGCAGCGCCCTTTGGCGCCCTCCGCGGAGGAGATCACCCCCGCAGGGCAGACGCTATGATCGAACGCGTCGTCTCCGGCAGGTCGCGCAGCTCTTCGCGCGACAGCGAGGCCGTCTCGATCGGCGGGTGGATCGTGACCGTAACATGCGCCGGCCGGATCAGCCACCCGGTCGGGTTCGCCTCCATCGCCCGGTACGAGCCGTCGATCGTCACCGGCACCACCGGCGCCTTCGATTTGCTCGCGATCCGGAACGCCCCGCCCTTGAATTCGCCCATCGCGCTCGAACGGCTTCGCGTCCCCTCCGGGAATATGATCAGCGAGTGCCCCGCTTTCAACATCTCCGCGCCGCGCGCGATCGATTCTACCCCCGCGCGCGGCGACGACCGGTCAACAAATAAACAGTGCAGCAGCCGCATCCACAGCCGCAGGATCGGGATCCGCCCCAATTCCTGCTTCGCCAACAGGCCATGCGTCCGGTCCAGACTGCTGAGCATCAGCGGAATGTCAAAGTTCCCCTGATGGTTCGCGATGAAGACCGCCGCCCCCTGCGGCAGGTTTTCTTTGCCCACCACCGTGGTTTTCATGCCCGCAGCCCAGATCATGCGCCGCGCCCAATGATATACCTTTCGATCGACCTTTGCGTCAAGGCGCGGGTCGTGGCGCAGCTCCAGCCGCCAATACCAGAACAGCAGAGGCAGCAGAAGGATCAGGTACAGCCAGAAATAAATAAACCAGATCGCCGTGCGAAGCATCGTTTTATGCCTCCAATTTCAAGATTTCTTCCTTGTAATCCCGGTAGAGCAGCAGGAAGGACAGCACCAGCGTCACAAGCTCCGCAAAGGGGAACGCATACCAGGTGCCGTTCACGCCCCACCATTTCCCAAAGACCCACGCCGCAGGCAAAATGATCAGCAGCTGGCGGCAGACCGACACGATCAGCGAGTTCAACCCCCGCCCGATCGCCTGGAATACCGTGGAATTGATGATGCCGAACGCCGCCGGGATAAAACAAAGGCTGATTGTCTTCAGCGCCGGGATGCCCATACTCAGCAGCGGCGAAGCCATGCCCAGCGCCGCCTCCTCGCTGCTCAGGAACAGGCTCAGCATGATCCCCGGCGCGATCTGGAACAGCGCCGTGCCCAGCGCCATGATCGCGGTCGCCGCCCCGATCGACACGATATAAGCCTGCATCAGCCGTTCCCGCCTGCGCGCGCCGAAATTATAGCCCATGACCGGGAGCGCGCCCTGGTTCAGCCCGAACACCGGCATGAAAACAAAGCTCTGCAGCTTGAAATAAACCCCCAGCACCGCGACCGCCGTCGCCGAATAGCCCGCCAGGATGCCGTTCAGCCCCGCCGTCATGACCGACATCACCGACTGCATCACAATGCCCGGCAGGCCGACCTGATAGATCTGCCCGACGACCGGCAGCTCGAACCGGAACCCCCGAAAGCCGATCTCGATCTCCTGCTTGCGCAGGAACAGGAAACACAGCCCCAGCACCATGCTGACGATCTGCCCCGTGACCGTAGCGATCGCCGCGCCCATGATGCCCAGCCTCGGGAATCCCAGCAGGCCGAAAATCATGATCGGATCCAAAATGATGTTCACGACCGCGCCCGCCACGTTCTGGATCATAGGGATCACCATGTTGCCCGTGCCCTGTATGATCTTTTCGCAGGCGATCGAGATCATGGCGAAGACCGAAAGCGTCGTGACAATGTACCCATACCGGATGCCCTGCTCGTAGATCGCGGGCTGCCCGCCGGTGAAGGCGGCAAAAAACGGCTTCATAATGATAAAGCACACCAGCCCGTAGGCCAGCCCCGTGATGACCGCCAGAATCAGCCCGTGCCGCGCCGCCGACGACGCCGCATCCCGGTTGCCCGCGCCCAGACGGCGCGCGATCAGGGAATTCACGCCGACGCCCGTTCCGACCCCAAGCGCAATGATCAGCGTTTGCAGCGGGAAGGCCAGCGACACCGCCGTCAGCGCGTCCTGCGACAGTTTGGCAACATAAATACTGTCCACGATATTATACAACGCCTGAATCAGCATTGAGAACATCGCCGGCAGCGCCATGCTGGCAATCAGCTTGCTTACACGCTCCGTACCCATCTTGTTTTCCTGCGGCTGCAAAAAAAAACCTCCTCCTCAAAATCCGAACCATTTCCTGTAAAATAACTGCCGGTGCGTTCCGCGCCGACAGCCTGTACTTCGTTCTATTTTAACGAATCCGGCAGGTAATTGCAACCACTTTTCTCCGCCCCTACAAACTTTTGTCGTTTTGTGCAGGTTCCCGCCAGCCGGCAGAGGCTTTCTTGTTGATTTTGTGCGGGAAGCATCCGCCACGGCCGCTTATAACCGGCAAGCCCCCGAGGCGAGCCGTTCGGCAAATTCCCGGAAAGAGGGCGCAGCCTCCCCGGCCTCCTCAAACAGCGGGCCCACGCCATGGACGACGCAGCCGTCCGCCGTCCGGATGGCATAATATTCGTATTCCCCGGCGACCGAGCAGGCGACCGGCAAATGGCCGTCCCAAAACGCCTGCACCGCCCGCCGGGCTTCCGCGTCTCCCTCGTCCTCCGCCGCCCGCAGGCTCATGAGCTCGAATTCGTTCCAGCGGAAGGCGTCGTCCTCCTGCTCCCCGTAGTCGTCCGCGCACAGCAGCCATGCGGTCTGATCCGCATTGATGCAGCGGCGCACCGCGCACAGGAACTCCAGCCATTCCGCCGGGAGCCTGCCGTACCGCTCCGCAACGCAGGGCGGTACCCCCGCGAGCGCGCCGTCCTGCTTTTCAACCGTCCATCCCTGCCTGCGCAGGGTGTCGCACAACCGTTCGATCATGTTTCCCCTCCGTTTTCATCTGGCCCCTGCCGGGACGTTGTCGTCTGCCGGGACGTTGTCGTCTGCCGGGGCGTTGTCCTCTGCCGGGAGCCCGTTCCCGGTCCCGCCCCGGTGCTCGCGCGCCGCCTTCCGCGCTTTGACGACCGCTTCCAACGCGTCGTCGTCCGGCACGGTCTCGTTCCGCTGCAAGGTTTCCTTGGAATACAGGATGCGCTGGGCGCTATACAATCCCCCGTAACCCGAAAGCCGGTAAGCGACCGCGCAGATCAACAGGAACAGCGGCAGCGCCTCCCCGCCGAACAATTCATACGCCAGCAGCACCGAGGCGATCGGCGCATTGGTCACGCCGCAGAACAGCGCGATCATACCCAACGCCGCCCCGAAGCCCGCCGGAAGCCCCAGCAGGCCGCTGACGACACAGCCGAAGGTCGCGCCAATGAAGAAGGTCGGCACGATCTCGCCGCCCTTGAAGCCCGCGCCCATGGTCAGCGCCGTCAGCACGATCTTGCAGAGGAACGCCCAAGGCACGGCGGTCCCCGCGATCGCCCGCGCGATACCGTCCATACCCGCGCCGCTGTAATCCCGCGTACCAAGCAGCAGGGTCAACACGACCACCAGCGCGCCGCCGGCCGCCGCGCGTATGTAAGGGTTCGGCAGGTATTTTTCGGACCACTGATGGGTGGTACTGAGCGCCGCGCATTCCAGCCACGCCACCGCCCCGCACAAGCAGCCGAGCATCAGCACCGCCCCCATCGTCTGCCAGGTGACGGCCGGGATCTCCGCCAGCGTGAACGCCGTCGCTTCGCAATGCAGGCGCAGCGCGATCTGCTGCGCCGTCAGCGTCGCCACCACGCACGGCGCCAGCGCCGCATACTGCATTGAGCCGACCGAAACCGCCTCAATCGAAAAGACCGCCGCCGCCAGCGGCGTGCCGAACAGCGCCGCGAAGCCCGCCGACATCCCGCACATGGTCAGGATGCGCGCGTCCTTTTCCTCAAAACGCAGCCTGCGGCTCAGGAAGCTCGTGATCGCGCTGCCCAGCTGGAGCGCCGCGCCCTCCCGGCCCGAGGAACCGCCCGTCAGATGGGTCAGCGCCGTGCCGATGACGACCAGCGGCGCGATCCGGAGCGCGACCGGTGAATTCTCGCGGACAGCGTACAGCGTCAGATTGGTGCCCCAGTCGTGCGCGATCCCGCAGGTACGGTACATCCATACGATCAGCACGCCTGCGAGCGGCAGGAAGTACAGCAGCCAGTCGTTGGCCAGCCGCATATGACGCGCCAGCTCGTTCAAATGGTGGAACCCCGCGCCCGCGACCGCCACGATCGCCCCCGCGGCCGCCGCCAGCACGACCCACTTGCAAAAATTGACGAATGCGCTCCCGCCGCGCCGGAGCTCCGTTTTTAACCATTCCGTTTGCAGACCTTCCATGGTTTTTGCCCCCTTTTCCAATCATTATAGCACATTTTCGCAAAAAAGAAAAGGGGGCGCTGTCATTTTCACCGGAAAGGATAAGCCCCAAAAAGCGAGCTTTTACGGGGCTTTTGGGGGTAAGGGCATCAGCATTCATTGAAGAATATATCGATGAAGCCACGCGTTCCGGCTCCGCTCCGCGCTTCTCCATTGCGGGCCGGGAATATCGGTCCCGCCGTTCTTTTGAGCGCCGGCCGAATTCCTCATAATCATTTTGGATCGGTGTTGACGATTGGATCCTCATGGCGCGCCACCCCCGACGTTCCATTTTATTATAGCACAGCCGCCCAAAGCCATCAATGCAGATTTCCTGGCAAGCCGCCAGCGCCAATCACAGAAAGAAAGGACGCCCGCAGGCGCCCTTTCGCTTCGCGCGGTGAAAACCGCAGCCTTTTTACTTGAGATTGAACCAAGCGTCGCGGCCGAGATACTGCGCAACGTCGCCCAGCTCTTCCTCGATGCGGAGCAGCTGGTTGTACTTCGCAACGCGGTCGGTGCGGCTCGGCGCGCCGGTCTTGATCTGGCCTGCGTTGAGCGCAACCGCCAGGTCGGCAATGGTCGCGTCCTCGGTCTCGCCCGAACGGTGGGATACCACGGCGGTGTAGCCCGCGCGGTTCGCCATCTGGATCGCGTCGAGGGTCTCGGTCAGGGAACCGATCTGGTTGACCTTGATCAGGATGGAATTCGCAACGCCAAGATCAATGCCCTTCTTCAGACGGGTCACGTTGGTCACGAACAGGTCGTCGCCGACCAGCTGGATCTTGTCGCCCAGCGCCTTGGTCAGCATGTCCCAGCCTTCCCAGTCTTCTTCCGCCATGCCGTCTTCCAGCGAAATGATCGGGTACTTCTCGGCGAAGCCCTTCCACATCTTGACCAGCTGCTGCTGGGTCATCTTCTTGCCGGACTTGGGCTGGACGTAGCACTTCTCATTATCGTCCCACCACTCGGAGGAAGCCGCGTCGATCGCGATCATGAAGTCTTCGCCCGGCTTGTAGCCCGCTTCTTCAATCGCCTGAACGATCACCTTCAGCGCGTCCTCGTCCTTCTTGAGGTTGGGCGCGTAGCCGCCTTCGTCGCCAACGCCCGCTGCCGGGGTGCCGTTCTCCTTGAGCGTCTTCTTCAGGGTGTGGAAGACCTCGGCGCAGCGGCGGAGCGCTTCCTTAAAGGAAGGCGCGGAAACCGGCATGATCATGAATTCCTGGATCTCGACGTTGTTGGTCGCATGCGCGCCGCCGTTGAGGATGTTCATCATGGGGACGGGCAGGGTCTTCGCGTTGCAGCCGCCGATGTAGTTGTAAAGCGGCATGTTCAGCGCTTCCGCAGCCGCCTTCGCGCAGGCCAGCGAAACGCCCAGGATCGCGTTCGCGCCCAGGTTGGTCTTGTTCGGGGTGCCGTCCAGCTCGATCATAGCCTTGTCGATCGCCTGCTGGTCGAGCGCGTTCATGCCAATGATCTTCTCCGCGATCTGTTCGTTGACCGCCGCGACCGCCTTGGTCACGCCCTTGCCCAGATAACGGTCCTTGTCGCCGTCGCGCAGCTCGCAAGCCTCGAAAATACCGGTGGACGCGCCGGACGGTACCGCCGCGCGGCCCATGTATGCGCCGGTGTCGCTCTCCACATAAACATCCACTTCCACGGTCGGGTTGCCGCGCGAATCCATCACTTCACGGCCGACCACGTCGACGATCTCAATATAACCCTTCATTTGAATGCATCTCCTTTTTTCCTCATTTCAATTTTATGGACACGCGGTCTCCCGCGTTTGCCAACAACCTCCGGGGGCGTCCCCCGGTCAGCGCACGAGCAGCGACTTGCCGGTCATTTCGGCAGGCTGTTCCAGACCCATCAGGTCGAGCATCGTCGGCGCAAGGTCGGCGAGCACGCCGCCCTCGGCCAGCGACTTCACGTCGCCGCGGCCTACCAGCAGCAGCGGCACCGGATTGGTTGAATGCGCCGTGAACGGCGATTTGCCGTCGTCTTCCAGCATCTGGTCGGCGTTGCCATGGTCGGCGGTGACCAGCGCGCAGCCGCCCTGCGCCAGCAGCGCGTCCAGCACCTTGCCCAGGCAGGTATCGACCGCTTCGACCGCCTTCACCGCCGCGTCAAAGATCCCGGTGTGGCCGACCATGTCGCAGTTTGCAAAGTTCAGGATGATCACGTCGTATTTGCCGCTTTCGATGCGCTTCACGACCTCGTCGGTCACCTCATACGCCGACATTTCCGGCTGGAGATCGTAGGTCGCGACCGACGGGCTCTTGATCAGCGCCCGTTCCTCGTTTTTGTATTCCTTCTCCACGCCGCCGTTGAAGAAGAAGGTCACGTGGGCATACTTCTCGGTCTCGGCGATGCGCAGCTGGGTCAGGCCCTTTTCGGCGATGTACTCGCCGAAGGTGTTCGACAGCGACTGCGGCTTGAACGCGACCAGCACCTTCGGCATCGTCGCGTCGTACTGGGTCATGCAGATATAATCGACCTCAAGCGCGCCCTTCGGGCGGTGGAAGCCGTCAAAATCCGGATCGACGATCGCGCGGGTGATCTCGCGGGCGCGGTCGGGGCGGAAGTTCGCAAAAATAATCGAGTCGGAGGTCTGGATCTCCGCGCCCTCTGTCGTGATGACCGGCACGATGAATTCATCGGTCACGCCCTCGTCATACGACGCCTGGATCGCCGCGATCGCGTCGCCGCTGCGCTTGCCTTCGCCGTTGACCATCGCGTCATAGGCGACGACCAGACGCTCCCAGCGCTTGTCGCGGTCCATCGCGTAATAGCGCCCGCTGACGGTCGCGATACAGCCGATGCCCAGCTCGTCGATCTTATCCTTGACCTTCTGCACATAGGTAATGCCCGAGGTCGGCGGGGTGTCGCGCCCGTCCATGAAGCAATGCACGCAGACCTTCCACAGGCCGTGGCGCTTCGCCAGGTCGAGCAGCGCGCAGATGTGGTCGACGTGGGAATGGACGCCGCCGTCGCTCATGAGCCCGAAAATATGCAGGGTGGAATTGTTCCACTGGCAGTTGCGCACCGCGTCCAGGAACGCTTCGTTCTCAAAGAACGTGCCATCCTGGATCGCCTTGGTGATGCGGGTCAGCTCCTGATACACGATGCGGCCCGCACCGATGTTGGTATGTCCGACTTCGGAATTGCCCATCTGCCCGTCCGGAAGGCCGACATCCATGCCAGATGCGCCGATGCGCGTGTTAGGGCAGGTCTTGAGCAGCTTATCGAGGTTCGGGGTCTTCGCTGCGGCGATCGCGTTGCCCTCCGTCTCCGCCCGGTAGCCGAACCCGTCCATGATGATGAGCGCCAGCGGGCTCTTGCCGCTCTTCGCGGGAGCCTTCGCCTCGGCCATTTCCACAGCCTTCGCCGGAACCTCGGCCTTCGCCGGGGCTTCCGCCTTTGCCTCCGCAGCGGGAGCGGCTTCCGCCTTCTCCACCGCCGTGAGCGCAACCGCCGCTTCCGCGGCCTTCTCCGCCGCTTCCGCAGCCTTCTTCGTGGTCTTGGCAGGCGTCTTCTTGGCCTTTACCTCCTTGGCGGCTTTCGCCGCCTTCTTCGTCTTCTTTTCTTCCGCCTCGGCCGAGGCGGTCTTCTTCGCTTTAGCCATAAAAATTACTTTTCTCCTTTAAATCGGCAAAAAGGGGATGAGCGCGGTTCGCATATCCCCTTTTCTGCCTGCCCCGGCAGCTGCGCCGGGTCCCTTACATCAGTCGGGACGGCCCGCCTGTTTCCCTGTTCCGTTTACTGGTTGGCCGCTTCGACGATCGCCGCGAAATCCGGAGCCTTCAGCGATGCGCCGCCGATCAGGCCGCCGTCGACGTCCGGCTGCGTGAGCAGCTCCAACGCGTTCTTGGCATTCATTGAGCCGCCGTACTGCACCGTAATCGCACGCGCCGCGCGCGCGCCGTAAAGCTCGCGCAGGCAGTCGCGGATCGCCGAGCAGACTTCGCCCGCCTGCTCCGCCGTCGCAGTTTTGCCTGTGCCGATCGCCCAGATCGGCTCGTAGGCGATGACGACCTTCTTGATATCGTCCGGCGATACGTCGCGCAGCGCGATCTTGATCTGCTTGCGGACGACCTCCAGGGTCACGTCCTGCTCGCGTTCCTCCAGCGTCTCGCCGCAGCAGAGGATCGGGCGGAGCCCCGCGGCGATTGCGACCTTGACCTTCTTGTTGCAGTCGATATCGGTCTCGTTGAAATACTGGCGGCGCTCGGAATGGCCGATGATGACGTACTTCACGCCCATTTCCTTGAGCATGTCCGCCGAGATCTCGCCGGTGAACGCACCCGACTTCTCGAAGTGCATGTTCTGCGCGCCGATCGCGATCTTGGAGCCGCGCGCCGACTTGACCGCCGTCTGGATGTCCGTGAACGGTACGCACAGCACCATCTCGCACCACTTGCACTTGGCGAGCAGCGGCTTCATTTCTTCAATCAGCGTTTTCGCCTCAAGCGGCGTCTTGTTCATTTTCCAGTTGCCTGCAATGATGGTCTTACGATATCTACGATTCATAGTTCATATACCCCTTTCGATCATGTACCGGTTTGCTATACTCGCGAAGTAAAAAGGAATGCCGCAAACGGCCACCCGCCCCGCCGCAGCGGAGAAAGGGTGTCCAGAGGGACGAGTCCCTCTGGCGCCGCCCCGCGCAGGGGCCGCCCGCCGCGCAGGCGAGGCAAACAATATTCGCGGGTATAGGTCGATCCGTTTCTGTAAAGCGAGACCCGGCGGGCGTTCACCGTCGCCCGCCGTATCCGGCCCGCCCTGCGCAGGGATGCGCAGCGTCTTTTCCTTACTTATCCATCAGGCAGGCGATGCCCGGCAGCTCGAGCCCTTCGAGGAACTCGAGCGACGCGCCGCCGCCGGTCGAAATATGGGTCATGCGGTTCGCAAAGCCCAGCTTCTCGACTGCCGCCGCGCTGTCGCCGCCGCCGATGATCGATACCGCGTTGGAGCCCGCGATCGCCTTCGCGATCGCCTTGGTGCCGACTGCGAACGCGTCGAACTCAAATACGCCCATCGGTCCGTTCCAGACGACGGTACCCGCATCCTTCAGCGACTCGGAGAACAGCTCGATCGTCTTCGGGCCGATGTCCAGGCCCATCATGTCCGCAGGCAGGGATCCGGCGTCGAAGGTCTTCGGCTCCGCGTCCGCCGCGAAATGGTCGGCGCAGACGGTGTCGATCGGCAGCAGCAGCTGCACGCCCTTCTGCTCCGCCTTTTCGAGCAGGCCCTTCGCCAGATCGAGCTTGTCGTCCTCGCACAGCGAGGTGCCGATCTGCTTGCCCATCGCCTTCATGAAGGTGTAGCTCATGCCGCCGCCGATGATGATGGTGTCGCACTTTTCGATCAGGTTGTTGATGACGCCGATCTTGTCGGATACCTTCGCGCCGCCCAGGATTGCGACGAACGGGCGCGCCGGATCGGCCAGCGCCTTGCCCATGATCGAGATCTCCTTGTTGATCAGGAAGCCGCAGGCCGCCGGGAGGTAGTCGGCGAGGCCCGCCGTGGTCGCGTGCGCGCGGTGCGCGGTGCCGAACGCGTCGTTGACGTATACCTCGGCCAGCGACGCCAGTTCCTTCGCGAACGCGGGGTCGTTCTTCTCCTCTTCCTTATGGAAACGGACGTTTTCCAGCAGCATCGCTTCGCCCGGCTTGAGCGCCGCGGCCAGCGCCTTCGCGGAATCGCCGATCACGTCGCCGGCCAGCTTGACCTCCTGCCCGAGCAGTTCGGTCAGGCGCTCGGCCACCGGCTTGAGCGAATATTTCGGGTTGACCTGGCCCTTCGGACGGCCCAGGTGCGAGCAGAGGATGACTGCCGCCTTCTTGTCCAGCAGGTACTTGATGGTTTGGAGGGATGCAACGATGCGCTTGTCGTCTGTGATGCGGCCCGTGTCGTCCTGCGGCACGTTGAAATCGCAACGAACGATGACCTTCTTGCCGGCGACGTCGATGTCTTCTACGCTCTTTTTGTTGTACTGCATATTTCATGTCTCCTTTATAAAATAAATTCAAGGTTCCTGACTACGTTTGCCGGAGTGGCCGGATGGCCCCCACGCGAAGGGCGCGCCGCCATCCCTTTCAAGAATCCCACTCCAAAATAGAATTATACTTGGTTTTCCTGCGTCTTTCAAGAGAAAAAAGGAAATTTTTTGTGAAAAAATCGTCGCTTTCCGGAATTTTTAAAGCGTTTCGTGGGGACTGACAACAGTTCCGCCTCACGCCGCCCGGCTTTTGGGCATATCGCTCATGCCCGCTGCTCGCCGTAGTACATCACCGCGAGCGCTTCCGGGCCGGTGTTCGTGATCACCGAAACGCCGATCGGCCAACGCTCGACCTTGCGGAAGCCCAGCCCATAAAGCCGCCGCTCAAGCTCGGCGATCTTTTCCTCGGCCACAGCGCCGTGCAGGAGGCCCGCCGTCTGTTTTTCGATGCCGACGGCGTGCGCCCCGACGAACTCCGCCATTTTCGGGATCAGGTTTTTCTCGCCCCGCGCCTTACCGCATACGTCGACCGTGCCCGCGCAGACGTGGCTGATCGGCTTAAGCCCCAGCGCTTCCCCGACAAAGGCCGCGCCGCCCGAGATCCGCCCCGATTTTTTCAGGTGCTTGAGCGTGTAAACGCCGAGCACCGCTTCCGAACGCTTGACGCGCGAACGCACTACGCCGACGATCGCGTCGAACGCGTCGCCCTGGTCGCGCATCCGCGCCGCTTTCAGCAGGATCCGGCCATAGATCATGGTATAGGTCTCCGAATCGACCAGCTCGATGCGCATCTCTTTGCCGTATTCTTCATAAAACAGGTCGCGGGCGATGCACATTGATTGATAGCCGCCCGAGCCCTTCGCGCTCATGGCCATGCCCAGCGCGTGGGTGCAACCGCGCGCGTGCGCGCTGCGATAGCATTCCAGCGCCTGCGAAGGCGTGACCTGGCTGGTTTGCGGGATGTCGTCCGATTCCTGGAGCAGCTTCCAATATTGCTGCGGCGTGGTGTCGTAGTATTCGCGGAAGGTCCGCCCCTCGTGCGTGATATGCACGGGGAGGATTTCGATATCGTGTTCTTTGACCAGCGGTTCCGGGATATCGCAGGCGGAATCGCTGAAAATATGGATCTTTTCCATCCCTCAAGTCCTTTCTGTAATATGCCTATCGGTTTGACTCAGCCCCCTTTCCCCGCCCGCAGGCGGTGCAGGCGATGCGCAGCATCGCGGGTGTCCAGAGGGGCGGACGCGCCCCTTTGGCG
>CAJUGU010000124.1 GCA_910586105.1 uncultured Eubacteriales bacterium
CCTGGATTGGAGCGAGGTACAGTATGGCGAGCTTCCGGCAGCAGTACAGAATCATTATTCTGCTCCATCGGATGATGAAGGGTAATTTCAGCGAATAACAGAAGCTCTATCCATTTAGGGCTTATTTTCTGGGGCGGTAAAAAAACAGCCAAAAATCAGCAGAAGCCGCCCTCTTTTGGGCGGCTTCTGCTGATTACGTATTCAAAGGTAGAAAAAGGGCGCACGCAAACAAGCCGGGATTAAAAATCCAGGGGAAATTCGGCGTTCTCCCCGGTTATTCTGGCAAAAGGGGCACGTTCCGGATATGCAAAGGTCGCGGGGGAACTGTGTGCAAAGAGTTATAATTCTTCACGCAAGGAATGGTATTATGGCGTAAAACCGCACGCATTTGTTGCTCGAAAACCAGGCCGGCTTCCAGCACCGATGGGGTTGTTCTTGTCTGGCGCGGCTGTTCATGACTGAAAAGCCGCCAAGCAGATCCTACAGGATAGTCGTACTCTGCCTCCTGATACCCTGTATGTGGATAAAGCCTATATTGACAGCGAGTAGGCACAGCTGCTGCAAGAAGAGTCTGCGATTCGGATTCTTACGCTCCGCAAAAAATACAAGTCCGGCGCCATTCGTTCCAGGGACGCTTTTTCCACCTTCGTCAGTTCCGTTCAGCAGCCGATTGAATGGTTTTTCAACTAGCTAAACCGTTTTACCAATCTTCAATCCGCTTCTACGGTCCGTTCCTTTACAGGCCTGCTTCTATATATCTTCGGCCGCACTGCTGCCGCTCTGTTCGCCCTAGTGTTTTAACCCTTGATTCGTATTCCTAATATACCCTGCAATGTTTTCGGCGGTTCATCCCAAATGCTTTTCATAACCACCTATTCTGATTCTGAAATCGAAACAGGATTCCACGGCAGGCTCGGCGGCATAGCGACGCCCTTCCCGCCGAGCAATTCTTCCTGCCATACTTCCTGATATGCAAAATCACCATTCATCCGAGATACCCCTTCCGTTTTGGCAGTCCGGAAAGGGAGCGTTCCGCAACAGGCTTCGATCCCCCCTCCTTGATAACCATAAATGATATCATGGAACCCGCGGAGAATCAGCCGAAATCAAAAGATATTCGCAAGGCTGGGTTCTTCACGTTCCGGAAGGTGACGCAGCCGCGCCTTCAGCTCTGCCGCGCGCAGCCTGCACTCGGACAGGTCGCCGTTTTCAGCCGCTTGCCGGGCGGTCGCAAAGAGCTTTTCGACTTCGTCCAGTTCGGTATGCGGGAGGACTGCGCCTAAAAAGGTACGGTTTGCCTGCCAAACGTTTTGCGCGTCCTTTAATGTTTGTTCGGCGGCGCCGGGGTCGCCCTGCCAGGCCAGCGTAGAATAGCTTTCCACCTGGGCGGCAAGGGTTTCGGACAATCCGGCCAGCTTCCACCGGCACCCGAAGCAGGATGCCAGCACCAGCACCAGCAAGGCAATCGCGGTAATGAGTCGGCGCATGGGTCAGCCCTCCTTTCGCTGGATGAATTCGTTTCCGCTGTCGTCCAACGTCATTAAAAACACTTGCGAAATATCCGGGATATGCGCTTTATGGACGCGTGTTTCGATCTCGTCCCGGGTCTTGCCCAAATGATGGAGGTTGCCTTCGACCAGCCGCCCGTCCGAAATGACGATCAGCGGAAGCCCGGCGTCCTGTGGCGTCAGCCCTAACATTTGCGCGTTGACCGGTTGATATTCCGGCTTATAAACATAGCTGAGCTGCCCGTTTGGCTCGATCAATCCATATTTCAGTTCGGCTATGGAATGGATATTTTGTTGGCGGAGCGCTTCCATGACTTCGTCGGTCGTAAGGCGCATTTCCCGCATTTTGCGGCGGTCGAGTCTGCCGCCGCGTATGATGATGGCGGCCTGTCCGTTGAGCAACCGCCGCAGCCGCCGGCTTTTCAGGCACAGGAAACTGACAAGGATCTCCAACGAGATCAGCGTAATGATCGGGATGACCCCGGCGAAAAGCGGGATGCCAAGATCCTGCATCGGGATCGCAGCCAGCTCTGAGACGAGGATCGTTACGACCAGTTCAGACGGTTCCAATTCGCCGATCTGCCGTTTGCCCATAATCCGCAGGGCGGTGACGACTACGATATATAAAATGATGGTGCGGATGAAGGATACTGCCACTGAAAAAGCCTCCTTTGCTGAAAAGCCTTCCGGTCGGAAAGGCTTTTGCATAGTTTGGCAGGAATTTCGAGGATTATGCAAACCGACTGGCGCCAGGGAAGATTTTCAAAAATAGGCGACCGCAGGATTGGGCCGCAGCGGTCTCCCGCTCCATTTCCCGTTTTTTTATCTGCAAGCCAGAACGGATCTGGAAGGGCGGCCAGGGATTTGTGAAAAAATCCAAAAAGAAACTGTTGACTTTTCCGTGCTAAAACATTATAATAGCTAAGTACATACAGTAAATGCATTGACCGGGAACAGTAGCCCCCCTTCAGGACCTTTTCAGAGAGCCGCCGTTTGGTGCGAGGCGGCAGTGTCAAGGGGAAGCGAACGTCCTCCCGAGAGCAGCCGACCGAACAGGAGCCTGTCTCCTCTGTAGGCTCGGACGGAGCGCCCGCCGTTATTTGGGGTTTTGCACTGTAAACCGCAGTGCAGCAGAGCGGTCGCCCCCGGAAACGGAGGGGCGGCAACGAGAGTGGTACCGCAGAGAAGTTTTTGTCTTTGTCTCTTGATTGGAGATGAAGGCATTTTTTATTGGAAAGCACCCCGTGGGAATGAGCCTGCGGCAGGAATCGAGGAAGGAAGTTGAGTCATGAAATGTAACGGTTCACAGATCCTGATCGAAGTTTTGATCGAGCAGGGCGTTGATACCATCTTCGGCTATCCCGGCGGCGCGGTCTTGAACATTTATGACGCGCTGTATCTCAACAGCGACCGTATCCGCCATATACTCACCGCGCACGAACAGGGCGCGGCGCATGCGGCGGACGGCTATGCGCGGGCGACGGGGAGGACCGGCGTCGTGCTTGCGACGAGCGGCCCGGGCGCGACCAATCTGGTCACGGGCATTGCCACGGCGTATATGGATTCGGTGCCGATGGTCGCGATCACGGGCAACGTTGGCACGCCGCTGATCGGCAAGGATTCGTTCCAGGAGGTCTATATCGCGGGCATCACGATGCCGATCACGAAACATAATTTTGTCGTCCGGCACGTGGAAGAGCTGGCGGACATCCTGCGCGACGCGTTCCGGATCGCCAACTCGGGGCGGCCGGGGCCGGTGCTGGTCGACATCCCGAAGGATGTGACGGCGGCGGTCTGCGAGTTCCAGAACAAGCCGAAGGTGGTTGTTGACCAGTCGTTTGACCTGCGGGAATCCGACCTGCGGCGGATTGCGGACGTAATCAACAATGCGGAACGCCCGGTGATCTATTTTGGCGGCGGCGTAGTCGCGTCGGAAGCGGCGGAAGACCTGCGGCGGCTGATGAAGAAGGCGGAGATCCCGGCGACGTATACCATTATGGCGGCTGGCACGTTGGCGCCGGAGGACCCGCTCAATCTCGGCATGATCGGGATGCATGGCAAGGTTTCGGCGGGACGGGCGGTCGACCGTTCGGACGTGCTGCTGTCCATCGGCGCGCGGTTCTCGGACCGTGTGGCGACGGATACCAACCGGTTCGCGCCGGATGCGCGGATCATTCATATTGATATCGACGCGGCGGAGATCAACAAAAACATCATGACGGACGACTCGCTCGTATCGGACGCGAAGACATTCCTGCGGGAGATCTTGCCGTACATTCAGGAAGCGCGGCATGCCGATTGGATGACGAAGATCACCGACTGGCGGCAGCGGCTGGACTACCGTCCGAAGGACAGTGAAAGCTGTCTGCGGCCGGAGCGGGTCATCAAGATCATATCGGAGGTCGCGGGGCCGGATGCGATCCTGGCGACGGATGTCGGGCAGCACCAGATGTGGGCGGCGCAGTATTGCGGACGCAGCAAGCCGCGGCAGTTCCTGACCTCTGGCGGTCTGGGCACGATGGGGTATGGATACGGCGCGGCGATCGGCGCAAAATTCGGCTGTCCGGACAAACCGGTGGTACATATCACGGGCGACGGCTCCTTCCATATGAATCTGAACGAGCTGTGCACGACGGTGACTTACGAGGTACCGGTGGTAACGGTCATTATGAACAACAGTGTATTGGGCATGGTGCGCCAGTGGCAGACAATCTTTTATGGGGAGCGGTACTCGCACACGACGCTGGACCGCAAGACGAATTATGTCAAGTTGGCGGAAGCATTTGGCGCGCAGGGGTTCCGTTGCACGACCCCGGCGGAATTCCGGGCGGCGTTATCGGCGGCGCTTTCGCACAAGGGGCCGACGATCATAGATTGTGTGATCGACCGGGACGAGCGGGTGTTGCCGATGATCCCGCCGAACGGATCGATCGAAGACATTATCGCGGACTAAGGGGGAGGCGGACATGGAAAAATACATCCTTTCGGTGCTGGTGCAAAACAATGCGGGCGTACTGGCACGGATCGCGAGCCTGTTTGGGCGGCGAGGCTTCAACATTGATTCGCTGACGGTATCGCCGACAAACAACAATGAGATCTCGCGCATTACGATCATCACGCGGGGCGACGAGCAGACGCTTGACCAGATCATAAAGCAGGTAGGCAAGCTGGAGGAAACGCTCTGGATCGAACACTTATGGGAAGACGAATGCTATTGCCGCGAGCTGGTGTTTGTAAAGGTACTTGCGGAGGACCCGCTAACGCGGGACAGCATCCGCGAGGTAGCGGAAGTCTACAACGCGAACGTTGTGGAATCGGTCAAGAACGCGATCATTGTGGAGCTGACCGAAGTCCCCAGCCGGATCGACGCATTCCTGACGGTCATTTCCAACTACACGATCATTGAGATGTGCCGCTCGGGCGTAACGGCAATGACCCGATAACGCACGGCAGGCCCCTGCGCGGGGCGGGCGGTCCTGCGCGGACAGCGCCAGAGGGGCTTGCCCCTCTGGACTCCCGATCTCGCTGCGGCGGGACGGGGGATGGCGGCTCCCGTCAACGCGTGCGGACCAGCCCGCCAGAACGGCGGCGGTCTGGTTGGGCGGCTGCGCTGCCGGACGGCGTGAGCTTTGGGTGTTTGCACGGAGCCCTGCCGGTTTCATTGTGGGTTTTCAATAAAACTAATATATAATTTCTCAGGAGGAAACAAAAATGGTTAAGATGTATTATGATTCGGACTGCAACCTGTCCCTGCTCGACGGCAAGACCGTCGCCATCATTGGTTTTGGTTCGCAGGGCCATGCGCATGCGATGAACCTGAAGGACTCCGGCGTAAACGTCGTTGTCGGCCTGCGTCCGGGCTCCCGCCATGCGGCGAAGGCGGAAGGCTACGGCCTTGAAGTCCTGTCCCCGGCGGAAGCGGCGGCGAAGGGCGATATCATTATGATGCTCGTACCCGACGAGAAGCAGGCGGACATCTATAAGGATGTGATTGAGCCCAACCTCAAGCCGGGCAACACCCTTGCGTTTGCGCATGGCTTCAACATTCATTTCAAGCAGATCATCCCGCCCGCAGATGTGGACGTTATCATGATCGCGCCGAAGGGCCCGGGCCACACCGTCCGTTCGCAGTTTGTGGAGGGCGCAGGCGTTCCCGATCTGGTTTGCGTGCATCAGGACGCGACCGGTAAGGCGATGGACACCGCGTTGGCTTATGCGGCAGGCATCGGCGGCGGCCGTGCGGGTATTCTGGAATCGACCTTCCGCGCGGAGACCGAAACCGACCTGTTCGGCGAGCAGGCAGTCCTTTGCGGCGGCGTCTGCGAACTGATGAAGGCTGGCTTTGAAACGCTGGTCGAGGCTGGCTACGCGCCCGAAAACGCGTACTTCGAGTGCGTTCACGAGATGAAGCTGATTGTTGACCTGATTAACGAAGGCGGCTTTGCCAAGATGCGTTATTCGATTTCCGACACTGCGGAGTACGGCGACTACCGCACCGGCAAGCGCATCATCACCGAGGAGACCCGCAAGGAAATGAAGAAGATCCTGCGCGAGATTCAGGACGGCACCTTTGCGTCCGAATGGATTCAGGAGAACCGCGCAGGCGGTCGTGCGCGCTTCCTCGCAACCCGTCAGGTCGAGGCCGAGAGCGAGCTGGAAGAAACCGGCAAGCGCCTGCGCGGCCTGATGAGCTGGCTCAAGAAGTAAGCGTTCAGCTTCGCGGCAAGACACGCGGCAAAGGCGTCAAGTGGAATAAAAAAGGTTTCTGGCGGGGGAGGGCGAAAAGCCTTCCCCTGCTCTTTTAAGGGCGGTTTCCACCAAACAAAGCGCCCTTAAAAGAGCAAGCGCGCGGAGGCGATAATGGATGCGGTTTGGTTTTTCCTATGTTGGTTTCATCATGCTGTTGCTGCTGCTGATCCCCAACCTGTTTTGGACGCAAAACAAACCGGCAGGCTATGACGCCTATGTCGTCAACGAAAACCGGTTCCTGCGCGGTATGGAGCGCTTCGGCGAAACCGCCGTGAGCTGCCTGTGCCTGATTTTCCCGGACTTCAACATCGGCCCGCTGCGCCCATGGAGCCTTTGGCTGCTCGCGGCGGCGCTTCTGATGCTGCTGTACGAGTTGTTCTGGCTCCGCTATTTCCGGAGCGGCAAAACCATGCTGGATTTTTACAGCAGCCTTTTCGGCGTCCCGGTTGCGGGGGCGACCCTGCTGGTGCTGGCGTTTTTCGCGCTCGCGATCTACGGAAAAAACCTGCTCCTTGGGGCAGCCGTTGTGATTTTAGGGATCGGGCATATCGGGATTCATCTGGGACATCGAAAAGAAATCACGCAAAATCAGATTTAAGGGAAACCGCCTCATTGCGCTGCGCCGCAAAACGTGTTATGCTTGAGCCTGGAGGTGGCTGCAATGGCGAACGAATCGCAAAAGGATTTTAACGCAATGCTGCATGACAGCAAGGATATGCCGAAATTTCAGACCGTGACCGACCCGAAAACCATCCGGAAATATGGCGGGAGCCGTATGTATTTTGCGCCGCCAATCGCATATGACGGGGTAATGAAACGGATCCCGCATGGGAAGGTCATAACGGTTGGATCGATCCGCGAGTATTTTGCCCGAAAAAATGGCGCGGATTTTACCGAGCCGATCACGGCGGGGATTTTTGTATCGATTGCGGCATGGGCAAGCTGGCAGCGTCCGGAGCAGGACACGCCCTATTGGCGAACGCTGAAGGCAAACGGCGAACTGAACCCGAAATACCCCGGCGGCGTCGAAGCGCAAAAGGCAAAGCTGGAAGCGGAGGGGCACACGATCCTGACAAAAGGGCGGAGCAATCTCCGATACTATGTCAGGAACTATGAAAAAGCCTTATTTTCGTTGGATGGGTCAAAACCCTCGGAGGGAGGCGTTATTGATGGAACACCATGAAAAATGGCTGCAATGGGCAGTGGAATTGCAGGCGCTTGCACAAGCGGGGATCCATTACACGGAAAACGGGTTCGACCGGGAACGTTTTGAACGGATCCGGGAGATTTCCGCGGAAATGTTAGCGTATCAAACGGATATCCCGGTCGACAAGGTCAAGGATTTGTTTTGCGGTGAAACCGGCTATCAGACCCCAAAGCTGGACACGCGGGCGGCGATCTTTGAGGATGGTAAAATACTGCTGGTGCAGGAGTCGGATGGAAAATGGTCGCTTCCGGGCGGCTGGGTCGACGTACACCTTTCGGTGAAGGAAAACGCCGTCAAGGAAGTAAAAGAGGAAGCGGGCCTTGAGGTCTCGGCGCGGCGGATCATTGCGGTGCAGGACCGGGACAAGCACAACCAGCCGGTTTATGCTTACAAGATCTGCAAGATCTTTGTGCTGTGCGACCGGATCTCTGGAGCCTTTACCGAAAACCTTGAAACGATCGGGTCGGGTTATTTCGGGTTGGACGAGCTTCCGCCGCTTTCGGAGGGGAAGAACAACCGGGAGCAGATCGAACTGTGTTTCCGCGCCGCGCAGGCGGAGCATTGGGAGACGGTTTTTGATTAAGCGATTCACGGGCGAGCAGGGCCTTTCCGCCGGACGGCGCAAGGGGCCGCGCAGCGCCGGAGGCACTTGCAGAAGAAAGGGGATATGATATGCAATATAAGAGCACGCTGATCGTCGTGCGGGATATGGAGATCAGCCGGAGGTTTTACCAGGATGTGCTGGGGCTGAAGGTCGTCAACGATTTCGGCGCAAATGTCGAATTGGAGGGCGGGATCGCTTTGCAAACGGTCATAAGCTGGCAAAGGTTCATCAACCGCAGCGCGGTAACGTTTGGCGGCAACGCCAGCGAGATCTATTTCGAGGAACCGGAGCTGGACCGCTTCGTGGAACACCTGAAAGGATTCGAGATCAAGTATGTCCATCCCCTGACGGAACATCGTTGGGGACAACGCGTCATACGGTTCTACGACCCGGATCTATATATGATCGAAGTCGGCGAAGCGATGTCGACGGTCGTCAAGCGGTTTGCGGCGCAGGGTATGACGCCGGAGGAGGTCGCAGAGCGGATGGACGTTTCGATCGACTACGTGTGCGAGCGCTTGAACGCATAAAGTCGGGTTTGCCGTCTGCGGCCGGCGGACGGCCCGCAAGAAAAGGTTTCACATTCCGGCGATCTGGGATCGTGATATTGAATAAGGAGGAATTTTCCAATGCCAAGAAGAAGTGATAACATTGTAAAGGGGCCGGAGCGGATGCCGAACCGTTCCCTGCTGCGTGCCTGCGGCTATACCGACGAGGAGCTTTCGCGCCCGATGATCGGCGTGGTTTCGGCTTACAGCGAGATCATACCGGGTCACATCAATCTGGACAAGATCGCGGACGCGGCCAAGGCGGGTGTCCGCATGGCGGGCGGCACGCCGGTGCTGGTACCGGCGATCGGCGTCTGCGACGGGATCGCGATGGGGCATATCGGCATGAAGTATTCGCTGGCTTCGCGGGAATTGATCGCCGATTCGGTCGAAACGCTCGCGCAGGCGCACCAGCTGGACGGCCTTGTGCTGATCCCGAACTGCGACAAGATCGTGCCGGGCATGCTGATGGCGGCGGCGCGGCTGAATATCCCGTCGATCCTGGTCTCGGGCGGGCCGATGATGGCGGGCCATTTCGGCGGGCAGGAGATCTCGCTGTCGAAGACCTTTGAAGCGGTCGGCGCGTATAAAGCGGGGATGATGGACGACGCGACGTTCTACGAAGCGGAATGCAATTCCTGCCCGGGCTGCGGTTCGTGCGCGGGTATGTATACCGCGAACTCGATGAACTGCCTGTCGGAAGCGATCGGCATGGCGCTGCCCGGAAACGGCACGACCCCGGCGGTCACGGCGGCGCGGATCCATCTTGCCAAGCATGCGGGCATGAAGATCATGGAATTGATCGAAAAGGATATCAAACCGCGCGATATCCTGACCCCGGCGGCATTCCGCAACGCGCTGACCTGTGAAATGGCGCTGGGCTGCTCGACCAATTCGGTGCTGCACCTGCTGGCGCTCGCGCACGAGGCGGAGGTACCGCTGGAACTGTCGCTGATCAACGAGCTTTCGGCGAAGATCCCGAACCTGTGCCACCTTGCGCCTGCGGGCGACCATCATATCGAGCAGCTGTATGCGGCGGGCGGCATCCCGGCGGTCATGAGCGAGCTGGTCAAGCGCGACCTGCTCGACCTGAGCCTGATTACGGCGACGGGCAAGACGGTCGGCGAAAATCTCAAGGGCGTTACCAATAAAAATCCGGAGGTGATCCGTCCGATCGACCAGCCGTATTCCGAGAATGGCGGCATTGCCGTGCTGTGGGGCAATCTGGCGCAGGAAGGGTGCGTTGTCAAGCGTTCCGCAGTCGCGGCGGAGATGATGGTACATTCCGGCCCGGCGCGCGTGTACGACTGCGAGGAGGACGCGATCGCCGACATTTACGGCGGCAAGATCAACAAGGGCGACGTGGTCGTGATCCGTTATGAAGGCCCGAAGGGCGGCCCGGGCATGCGTGAAATGCTGAACCCGACCTCGGCGCTTGCGGGCATGAAGCTCGATAAAGACGTTGCGCTGATTACGGACGGGCGTTTTTCGGGCGCATCCCGCGGCGCGTCGATCGGCCATGTTTCGCCGGAAGCCGCGTCGGGCGGCAATATCGCGCTGGTACAGGAAGGGGATATCATTGAGATCGATATCCCGGCCAGCAGCATCAACGTAAAGCTCACCGACAAAGAGCTGGCGGCGCGCCGTGAAAGGCTGACGCTCCGCGCGCCAAACATCACGACCGGCTGGCTGGGACGGTATTCCCGTCTGGTCGGCCCGTCGCACCTGGGCGCTGTGATGCAGTAAGGCGGCGCAGCTGCAAGGAAACGTTGGAGAGGTGACAGGCAAATGATCGGGGTTTATTTCAGCGGGACGGGAAACACAAAGTATTGCGTGGAAACCTTCCTGCGGGGATGCGATCCGGCGGCGGCGACGGTTTCGATTGAAGCGGCGGACGCCGTGCAAAAGATCCGCATACACGACGAACTCGTGCTCGGTTATCCGGTACAGTTCAGCAACATCCCGAAAATGCTGCGGGATTTCGTCGCAGGGAATGCCTGCATATGGGAAAATAAAAAGGTTTTCATCCTTGCCACGATGGGGCTGTTCAGTGGAGACGGAGCCGGGAACCTGGCCCGTTTGCTGACCCGATACGGCGCGATCATAACCGGCGGGCTCCATTTGAAGATGCCCGACAGCATCGGCGATGTCAAAGCGCTGAAAAGGCCGCTTGCGCAAAATCAGGCGCTGGTACGGAATGCGGAGCGGAAGATCGAGCGAGCCGTAAAGGACTTCCAAAGCGGGAGCCCTCCGCAGGAGGGGCTTGGCGCGCTGAGCCATTTGGCGGGGTTATTGGGACAAAGGTTGTATTTCCGCCGCAAAACGAAGGCATATTCGGATGATTTAAAGATCGACCGGAGCCGGTGCCTCCGGTGCGGCGGGTGCGTACCGATCTGCCCGATGAAAAACCTTGCTTTGGAGGGAAACCGCGTGATCCCGCGCGGCAAATGTACGATGTGCTATCGCTGCGTCAACGCATGCCCTGCGCGGGCAATCACCTTGCTCGGGAAACGGGTTTATGAGCAGTGCGGCATTGAAAAGTATCTATGAACCCCTGCCGGAATGGCGCAGATATAGGATTAAAACCCCATATTTCGGGATACAAAAAGCGGTCGTCCATGTCGGACGACCGTTTTTTAAAGGGAAACGTCTCAATCGTTTGGCGGACTGCCATGCCGGCTGTTCCCGAGCTCGGTAAGCAGGAACTTGACGCTGATGCCAAACAGGCATACGGAAAGAATCAGGAACAGGATTTTCAGGATCGGCTCGGTCTGCATAGTCACCGCGAGGATGATAAAGCAAATACTTCCCAACAAATCCAAAAGGATGGAGACGAGCGGCGGTTTACGTGTATTCATACGGCGATCCTCCCAAATGCTATTTACGATTTCATTATATCACGGATGGTTTCGGGATACAAGGTGATGAAGGCGTGAATTCACGGCAATTTCATAAAAATCCCAGAAAAAGGCAGCCATTGAAAGAGAGACGT
>CAJUGU010000125.1 GCA_910586105.1 uncultured Eubacteriales bacterium
AAAATTAGCTTGCTGGCCCCTTTCGGGTGCCTGCAAACTAATCATAGGGGGTGCCGCTTTCAGAGAAGCGCCAATTTCAAGCTTTACTTTTCCGAGCCGCCTGTGCTATAATAGGGGAAACGCGGATTTCGCGGTTATGATTGCCGCGCGGCGGACCGCTGCTTCAGGGAGCCGCCGCGCCCTTCATGCGATGTGAAAAATCGACGGCAGGACGAGTTATAAATATTTCACACTTGAGGATTGACAACCTGTGACGGGAGTGATATATTTATAACACCTGCAGGAATCTGAAAACACATCATGCGGAGGAATCAAACATGAAATCGAAAGTCACTTTAAAGGAAATTGTCGGGACAAAGATTATTTACGCGGCGCTCCTTGCCTGCTATTACTGGATGTGGGCAAGGCGGGACTGGCAGGATTCTTATGATATCATCCAGAATCTGGTTGCCGTCTTTACGATCGTATTTTTTGCGTTACAGGCGGTTCGTATTTTTAAGTATAGCAAAGAAGAAAAGGACGAGTTGGCAATTCAAAATCTGCGCAGGACAGATGCGATCGGCTTGAAAATCATGATAGCCGCTGCGGTCGTCATTGCCTTTGCGTGCGCTGTTGCATTCATAGACGGAAGGATGGCAGGCTATGCGCTCGTTGGAACGATATTCGTCTTGGCGGTGATACGGTTCATTCTGTTTTGCGTGATGGACAGCAAGGGCGTCTGACAGGGCCCCTTCGGCGGTGATGCGGTCCGGAAATCGCCTGCGCGCGGGACGGTAAGGGAGTCGGGTATGGCCCTAAAAACGAAGGTCAAAGAATATCGGGAAAAAGCAGGCTTAAAGCAAAGCGAATTGGCGGAGTTGGTGCACGCAAGGCGTGAAACGATCGTCCATCTGGAAAGCGGAAAGTATAATCCGTCGCTCAAGCTGGCAATGGATATTGCAAAGGTTTTTCATGTGGCGGTGGTAGAATTGTTTGAATTTACGGAAGAGCAGAGCTTGTGAGCAGGATGCGGCATATGGTTTGGGGATAGAAGGCGGGCCTGCCGAAGCCGGCAGGAAGGCTGGAAACACATCGTGATTTTGCATCCCCATGCGCTTTGCTGCCGTAACACAGCCTGATCGGGCGGTATACCATTTTTGAAATCCGCGAAAAACAAAGGAGGCACCTATTATGAAAAACCCGGAACGGATTCTTGCGCTTTTGAGCGAAGACGCGCGCCTGACCCCGGCGCAGCTGGCCGACATGGTCGACAGCACGGAAGACGAGGTCGCAGCCGCGATCCGCGCCTATGAAAAAGATAAAACCATCCTTGCGTACAAGGCCATGATTGACTGGGAAAAGACCGACAAGGAACTGATCACCGCCCTGATCGAGGTCAAGATCAGCCCGGAGAAGGCGATGGGCTTCGACCAGATCGCGCGCGACATCTATTCGCACCGGCAGGTGGAGAGCGTGTACCTGATGAGCGGCGCGTTCGACCTGACGGTTATTATCAACGGCCGGTCGATGAGCGACATTGCGCGGTTCGTGTTCGACCAACTCGCGCCGATGGAGCACGTGCAGTCGACCTCGACCCACTTCATCCTGAAAAAATATAAGGAGCAGGGGGTTAACTACGACCCGCAGCAGTTCGACGAGAGAGAGGTATTGATCTGATGCTCGACTATGATTCCCTGCTGTCCGAGCGCGTCAAGGTCGTGAAGCCCTCCGGAATCCGCAAATTTTTCGACTATGCGGCGACGATGCAGGACGTGATCTCGCTCGGCGTCGGCGAGCCGGATTTCGAGACCCCGTGGCAGATCCGCCGCGCGGGGATCCAATCGCTGGAAAAGGGCAAGACCTTTTACACGTCCAACTGGGGCCTTGCCGACCTGCGCCGTGAGATTGCCGGGCTTGCCGCCCGCCGTTACGGCCTGACCTACGACGCGGAAAAGGAAGTGCTGGTGACCGTCGGCGGCAGCGAAGCGATCGATAACGCGCTGCGCGCCTTTGTGTCGCTTGGCGACGAAGTGCTGATCCCGGAGCCGTCGTTCGTCTGCTACACGCCGCTGACGATTCTGGCGGGGGGGAAGCCCGTACCGCTGCCGACCTATGAAAAGGACAGCTTCAAGCTGACCCCGGAGACCCTCCGCGCGGCGATCACGCCAAAGACGAAGGCGCTGATCCTGCCCTATCCGAACAACCCGACCGGCGCGATCATGACCCGCAGCGAGCTGGAAGGGATCGCGGCGGTGCTGCGGGATACCAACATCCTTGTGATATCGGACGAGATCTATTGCTCGCTGACCTACGGCGCGGATCCGCACGTCTGCTTTGCCGAGCTGCCGGGGATGCGGGAGCGCACCGTCGTCGTCGACGGCTTTTCCAAGTCCTATGCCATGACCGGCTGGCGGCTCGGCTGGGCGCTCGGCCCGCGCGAGCTGATGACCCAGATCTGCAAGATCCATCAGTTCGGCATCATGTGCGCCCCGACTACCGCACAGTTTGCGGGAATCGAGGCGATCCGCTCCTGCGACGAGGAGGTCGTACATATGCGCAAGCAGTACGATACGCGGCGGCGCTTTCTGGTGTCCGAGCTGCGCGAGATCGGGCTGCGGTGCTTTGAGCCGAAAGGCGCGTTTTATGTGTTTCCGCACATCCCGGACTGCGGCCTGACCAGCGAAGAATTTTGCAGCCGCCTGCTGATGGAGCAGCGGGTCGCGGTCGTCCCGGGTTCCGCCTTTGGCGAATCGGGCGAGGGGCATGTCCGCATCTCTTATTCCTATTCGATGAACCATTTGCGCGAGGCCTGCGACCGCCTGCGCGCATTCCTGCGGACGCTGTAACGGAGGCGTCCCCAAACCGGGGCGCGTCTGCGCTCCGCCGAAACGCCAAAAGCCCTGCCGACGATCGCGCGTCAGCAGGGCTTTTGCCTGTTGCGAAGGCGGCGCCGGCAGGCCGCTGCCCGCGGGGTGAAAACCGTTGCGGGCGCGGACGCCCCTACGGCCCGAGCAGTCCCTGAAACTTCGACAGGAAAACCGGTTGTTCCTGCGGCGATAATTGCAGGATGAACAGTATCAGAGTCGCTCCCGACGGGCCGTATACTCCTTTTTCGAGCGCACTGTAGGAGGAGGGGTCCATATGCAGCCTTTCCGCCATTTTAGCCTTCGAGAGCTTTTCTCTGCAACGGAACTCCCTAACGTACTTGCAAAAAGTGCTTTTTACGAACGGTCGGTCAGTATGCATTTGAAAAACCTCCATGATTTGACAGAATTCATGAAAATTTTAGCAAGTTTTTTTGGGTTTTGCTATAAGGTGTACCTCTCTAAAGTACAAAATTTAAAGTGTTTTCAGGAAGTGGCGTCAAAAATGAGCCGATATCGGCGTACCAAAAATTTGGCAAACATCAAAAAATCGAGACGATTTGAAAAAACCTCTCCCATTTTTCCGTGGAATGCGCGATAATAGGGTTAGCCGAAGACTGTTTCGCACAGCCGTCAGAGAGGAGTTTATACAAATGCATACTGATCAACCGTTTGTGAAAAAGGCCTTTTGCGATTATCTAAGGGGATTCCGCAGCGTACAACAGCTCTCGAAAACAAAAATGGCGGAGCGGCTGCATATGGACCTTTCTTCTTACCGCGCAATCGAGCGCGGAGTATACGGTCCATCCGCAACAACGGTGGTGCTTTTTATGCTTCAATTACCGGAGGAAGAAAGGCTTGCATTCCTGTCAAATTTTAACGGATTGATTTGTTAAGGGCAGGCAGGCGTCCCTTCCCTGAGCGCTGAGTCCTTCTGCAAATTGTCCCGCGTTCGCATTGGATCGGATCGAAAGCCCGGCCAAAATGGCGGGCGGCTGCGAACGTCTAGCGCGCCCGTCTGGATCACCGCGCTTTCACACAAAAAAAGATGCCAGCATGGACAGGCTGGCAAACAATACGATTCATTATGGCAGTGTCAAAGTCTCCGGCCGTTGTGCGAAGCGCCGGGTAAGATGATTTTCCACAGGCAAGCCATTTGCACAGACGGCTGTCGCGGCGGGGGAACTTATGCGTTCATCTTGTCCCCTTTCACCGAAGCGGAAGGCCGACCGTATTTTTCGGGCCGGCCGAGGGGGGATAGTCTCATAGGAAACGGAGGGTTTGTTATTTGAGGAGACGGTAAAACAGTTACATAGCTTTTAGAACCTGTATTCATCAGCGAAAGTGGTGGATGGACGGTAGATGGCGCGGTCAGGCGAAGACGATTTTCCGCAGGAATCCTGACGGATTTCAAGGAAAAACGGCGTAGCATGACCGCGTCAGATGCCGTCCAAACGCCGCTTTGGGCTTGTGAATACAGGTTCTTAGACGGATGATGGAGCCCGGGCGCTTCCGGCGGCTTCCCTGTACCATTCTCAGGGTGTCGAACGGCGAAGCCGCGTCCCAAAAGCAAACGACAAGGAGCCGCCTCAAAATGATTTTGCAGATCTTTTGAGACGGCTCCTTTGCCGTTTGCTTCGCCTGCGCGGGGGAGCAGGGGCGCTGCCCCTGGACCCCGGTCCTGCGCGGACGGCGCCAAAGGGACTCGTCCCTTTGGAATCCCTTTCTCGCCTGCGGGCGGGATCGGCGCGGCCAAAGCCGCTTATGCGTGCCGCTTCGTCCCGCCGAATGGACGGCGGGACGAAGCGGCAAAATTTTCGGAACGCGCGTATAAAAGCATTGCCGCAGATGACCGCCCGCTCCGCCGCCGTTCTGGCGGGGCGGGCAGTACAAGTAAACGATTATCTGTGCATCTATCCCCGCCGCAGCGGGGAAAGGGAGTCCAGAGGGACAAGTCCCTCTGGCGCCGCCCCGCGTAGGGGCCGCTCGCCGCGCAGGCGAGACAAACGGTGGGCTTCAATGTACGCGGGTATAAAACGTACCGATCAGCGTTTCGTTTTGCCGGACATCTGCGCCGCACAGGAATTTCAGGTCGGGGAAATCTTCGGGATTTGTGACGATCAAAATGCAGTCGGTCGAAAAGCCGTTCTTTTCGACCAGCGCCTTATCGAATTTCAGCAGCGGATCGCCCTGCCTGACCCGGCTCCCTTCTTTCACCAGGAGCTGGAAGCCTTCCCCGTTCAGGGAAACGGTATCGATGCCGATATGGAGCAGCAGTTCGGCTCCGTTGTTCACAGCGATCCCGATCGCATGGCCGGTCTCCGCGGCCATTGAAATTTCACCGTCGCAGGGCGCTGTGACCGTTTGCCCTTCCGGACGGATCGCCATGCCGTCGCCCAACGATTTCAACGCAAAAACGGGGTCGTTTACCTCCTCGATCGGGATTGCGCGGCCCGAAATATAAGCCGTCAACTCCTGCACCGGCGCGGATGGTTCCGCATTCGCAGACTTTTTCCCTTTGAAAGCATCAAACAAACCCATGTGAAACACTCCTTTTTTCTGGTTGATTTGAGGACCTGTATGCACAGGCCGGTGACGGCGGCTGCACGGCCCTTCTGCGCAGCCGCCGTCAAAAACGTATGGATACCCTTAGATCCGTTGGAAACGGAATACGAACGGATGCAGATCCTCCTTGACCAGCGGGACGGTCAGGCCGATTTGCAGCAATTCGTCCCCGCCGTAAACCTGCCCGCTGCCGGTTTCCCGATAATCTGCATCCGCGTCAAGGTTCAGGAGCTTGAAATTGCCGTGACAGCACAGCGGGTCGTAGGCTTTTTGAAAGATCAGGGCCAGACACTCGCTGCGGTCTGGGCGGGCGATGGACCACATCACGTAGTTCCCGTTGGGGACTTCGTGCCGGGAAAAGATCCCCGTTTGCATCCAGGCCCGTTCCGGCTTGTGCTCCGCGACCTGCCGGGCGATCTCCTCCCGTTCGCCTTCGCTGCATTGGGTCAGATCCAGTTCATACCCCAGATCGAACAGCCGCGCCGCCTGATACCGGGCGTCGAGCGATGTGCTCCGCCCGGTCTGATGGTTCGGCGTGATGCTGACATGCGCGCCGATTGCCATAGGCGGGTACAGCAGGCTGAAGCCGTCCTGTATCGTCAAACGGTCGAAGGCATCCGTGTTATCGCTCGCCCAATTTTGCGCCGCGTAATACAGCATCCCGGGGTCAAACCGCGCCCCGCCGCTGGAACAGCCTTCGATCAGCACGTTAGGGAACGCGGTTGTGACGCGTTCCAGGATCTCATAAAGCCCAAGAAGATAGCGGTGGGCGATCCCCGCCTGCCGTGTCTGCCCGAAGGCGGTGGAGCAAACGTCGGTCAGCGGGCGGTTCATATCCCACTTGATGTAATCGACCATCCCGCCCTGTAAATAGGATCCCAGCATGCCGGTCAGATAGTCGCGCACCTCCGGACGGGTCAGGTCGAGCAGGTATTCGTGGCGGCCTTCCACCGGCTCATAGCCCGGGATGTGCAGCGCCCAATCCGGGTGCATCCGGTACAGGGCGCTGCTTTTGCAAATGGCTTCCGGCTCGAACCATAGGCCGAATTTCAACCCCTTCGCGTGGACGAGCTCGGCCGCGCGGCGGATCCCCCCGGGCAACTTGGTTTCATTGCATTGCCAGTCGCCCATGGAAGTACGGCTGCTGTTATCCGCCCGGAACCAGCCGTCGTCCAGCACAAACAGCTCCATACCCGCCCGCTTCGCCAGCTCGGCCTGCGCTTCGATCTTTTCCAGGCTGACTTCGTAATACATGGCTTCCCAGGAATTGAGCAGGACAGGACGCTCCAGGCCAGCAAACCGCTGTGGCATCAAATGCTCGCGGTACAGCCGGTGGAACTGCCGACTCATACCGTTCAGCCCTTCCGCGCTGTAATTCAGGATGGCCTCCGGCGTTGTGAACGATTCGCCCGGTTTCAGCTCCCACTGGAAGCCCTCCGGGTGGATGCCAATCTGCGCCCGCACATTCCCGAACGCATCCGCTTCCGCCTGCGCCAGGAAGTTCCCGCTGTAAACCAGATGCATCGCGTAGACCTCGCCCGCCGTTTCGGTCGCGCCGGGGGAGAGCAGCGCAAAAAACGGCTGGTGCTGCGGGCTGCTGCCGCCGCGCACGCTTTCGATCCGCTGGATACCGTGATGCAGGGGGGAGCGGCTGCGGTTTGCTTCCTTTGCGTGCGTTCCATACAACGACAGGAGTTCAAGGGGACGCGCGGACAATTCAAGCGACGCGCTCTGTACGTTATGGAGGGTCAGCGTCTGCCCGCCGATATTTTCCAGCCGCTGGTGACGGGCAACGATATCCAGCCCTTCAAAAACCGAATAATACAGCAGCACCCGAAGCCCGGCCTGCGGATCCTCGCAAACGACTTCCAGCGTCTGCGCGGGCGTATCCCCTGCGAAGGTGGCGGGCAGTCCGGGGAGCGCCGGTTTGCCCTCAATCGCGCGCCAGCTCCGGAACAGCGGTTCTACAACGCGGACGCCGCCGGACTGTTCCGCTTCCAGCGCGGGGATCCGAAAATCGCCCCGCCCGCGCGCCGGATATTCAAACGGGAAATCGTCAAAGGAAACATTGGGGATCGAGCAGGGATGCTCGGTGCTGTACGCCCGCTTGTAATAAGCAGGCGCGCCGCAGCCGTGATACGCGCGCAGCGCGCGCCCGAAATACCGATGTACCAGATATTTCCCGTCGACCGCTTCCAGTACATAGGAGACCGTGCCGCTATGCAGCGCCGCGATGTTCCGGGCGTTGTCGATGGAAATGCTCACGCCGGTTCCTCCATTTTGGCATTGAAACCAAAGAACCACGTCATGGCGAATGCCACTGCGAACGCGACCACATTGGTCAGCAGGTAGAGCGGGAGCTGTTCATTGAGGTACAGCAGCGTGCCGGGGATCCCGGTGATCGCCATACCGGTCGCGCGCAGGCGGAAGATCGAAGCGAGGAAGCCGCCCGCCGCGCCGCCGACCATGACCATCAGGAACGGACGCCCAAAGCGGAGGTTGACGCCGAAGACCGCAGGCTCGGTGATACCAAGCAGCGCGGACAGGCAGGAGGGGTAGGCGATCTGCTTGAGCTTCGCCGACCGCGCCTTCACCGCGACCGCGAGCACCGCGCCCGCCTGCGCCACGTTGCCGCAGGTGCCGATGGGGTTGAGATAGTTCCAGCCATCCTGCGCCAGCATACTGATTTCGAGGAAATTCAGGATATGGTGGATGCCGAAAATACCAAGCAGCTGCCCGAAGCTGCCATAGAGCAGCCCGCCGATGCCAAACGGCAGGAACAGGAGCTTTTCCACGACGACCAGCACGACGTTTTCCACACTGTGCAGGATCGGGCCGATACAGAACAGCGCAAGCACCGCGCCGACCAGCAGCGTGACGAAGGGGGTGACGATCAGGTCGACCGCGTCGGGGACGCGGCGGCGGAGCCATTTTTCGAACTTGGCGGTCAGGATACCGGTCGCGAACGCGGGGAGCACCGAGCCCTGATAGCCCGCGACGCGGAGGAAGCCGAAGAAGGTGAGCGGCTGCGCCGTGCCCGAGCCCACGTCATATGCGCTGGGCAGGCTGGGGCTGACCAGCATCAGGCCAAGCACGATGCCGATGACCGGGCTGCCGCCGAAGTTGCGGAAGGTCGACCAGCAGACCAGCGCGGGCAGGAACGCGAACGCGGTATCGGTCAGCACCTGCGTAAAGAGGAGCAGCGACTGCGGCACGTCGGCGGGCGTCATGCCGAAGACGGAAAGCACCGCTTCCTGCGTCAGCAGCCCGCGCAGGCCCATGAACAGGCCGGTCGCGACCAGCACGGGGATGATCGGGACGAATACGTCCGAGAACATCCGGATCGCGCGCTGGAGCTTGTTCCCGTACACCGGCGCGGGCGGTTTCTCTCCGGAAGACGCCGCCCCGGCATCCGCCCCGCCGGTCAGCTTCACCACCTCGTCATGTACGCGGTTGACAAGTCCCGTGCCAAGGATGATCTGATACTGCCCGGAATTGAAGAACGACCCCTTGACCTTGTCGAGGTTTTCGACTGCTTTGGTGTCGATCTTTTCCTTGTCGAGTACGACGATGCGCAGCCGGGTCGCGCAGTGGCGGACGCTGGAAATGTTCTCCTTGCCGCCGATCAGTTCCACGATTTTTACGGCCAATTCTTGATCTGTCATTTGCTGCTTCCTCCCATTTTATTGTGATTATCTGCCGTGATCCTTCGGATCGTAAGCACAGCGTTCTGCGGCGCGCCGGTCACCGTCAAAACCGGAGCCGCCGTCTGCGGGAAAATACGCGCGGATAAGACCGCTTCCCCGCCGTTCACGAAAACTTCGATGCTGGAGGTGTCCGACCAGATCTCCACGCTGTCCAGCTGTCCCAGCGTACAGGCGCGGGATTCATCCGCTCCCGCCCAATTCTGCCGGGTCAGCAGGAGCCTTGCGCCGTCCCAGGCGAGCGACGCTTCGCCCAGTTCCAGGCGCAGTCCGGAGGGGCAGCGCCCGCATTCCAGCTGGAGATGATACTGCCGGGTTTCCAGCCGTGCGGAATCCCCGCCGTTTTGATCATGTGCGATCGGCACGGCTTCCCCCAGAAGCCGGTACAGTTCCCGGGCCGGCCTCTGATAAAGCAGACCGTTTTGTACGCGGAGCTCGCGCGGGAGCGTTAAGCAGTGGATGCGCGGTTCGTTTTCGGCGAACCGGCGTTCCTGTCCGTCGTCCATGCGGGACATCCACGCAAGCAGGAGCCGCCGCCCGTCCGGGGCTTTGAAGGTCTGCGGTGCAAAAAAATCAAAACCGGAATCAAATGCCCGGAAACCGCGGTCCAGGTCGGGGGCCGAAAGCGTTCCCGCCTGCGCGTCAAAATCGGTCAGTTTGTAGACCGAGTGGGCGGAGATTACCTGGTCGGCGGCGTTGTCCCGCCGCTGTAGGCAATACAGCAATACATCGTGCCCGTCCAGCCGGAACAAGTCGGGGCACTCCACCATTTCATACCCTTCCGTCGCGGCCAGCATATGGGAATACCGCCAATGGATCCCGTCCTCCGACCGGCACAGTGCGATGGAACCTTTGCCGTTCTTCCGCTGCGCGCCGATCGTCATGAAATACTGGTTTTCTCCGATTTGAAAGACCTTTGGGTCGCGGAAATGTTCGGTGAAGCCGGCCGGGGTCTCCAAAAACACGCCCCGTTTCCGGAAATGCTTTCCGTCCTCGCTGACCGCAAGGCACTGGCTGCTTTTTCGGCGCCCGCTGCTTTTGTCGCTGCCGGTATAAAACACACATAGCCGTCCGCCGACCACAAAGGCGCTCCCGGAATGTACCCCCGACTGGTCATAGGGATCCCCCGGTTGAACCGCGCCGCCCTGAAATTCCCATTCGATCAGGTTTTCCGAGGTGAAAAGCCCCCATTCCTTGTGGGAATGGTCTTTTTGGAACCGGTTCCACTGGAAGAACACATAGTACCGGTCCCGAAACCAAACCAGCCCGTTTGGGTCGTTCATCAACCCCTCCGGCGGTTCGAGATGATAGCTTTGCGTTTTTTCAAGCTCCATATTGTCCCTCCTGCTGCAGCTCTTGCGGCGGTCGTTCTCCATGTCCTTATTAAACTACGATCCGGATCGGTTTTGTATGGAAATTTCAAATCGAAATATGGAAAAAACACACTTCCTGTGTTATACTGGACATAGGAGGTGTGTTATCCATGCGGGAATATAAGGAAAACCATCATTCGCTGCTCTACAAATCGAATTCTGACCTTACTCTTTACAGCGCGGGCCACGAAGCGTGCGGGCCTGGGCAGCATTATGGGCCGCGCGTGCGCCCCTACCAGCTGATCCATTTTGTACTGGCGGGGCGCGGGAGCCTTTCTATCAACGGGCAGGTTTTCGAGGTATCCGCCGGGGATGCGTTCCTGATCCCGGCCGGGCAGGTTTCGTATTATGAGGCTGCGCGGGACGATCCATGGACGTATGCCTGGGTCAACTTCCTCGGCATCCGGTCGCAGGCCTATATGCATCGGATCATGACGGCCTGTGCGGAAGGGTATGTCATTCGCGGACTGGAAATGGAAAAATACCGTTCGACTGTTTTTGAACTGCTTAGCTTTCAGGAGGATACGACCAGCAGTTTTCTTGCGGTCAACAGCATCCTGCTTCGGATCATGTCGTATTTATTCGCGGACATTGATTTCCACGAACAGGATTGGGGACAGAAACATGCGGCGGATGAGATCCGGTTTTATCTGGATATGAATTATCCGAAAAACCTGAAATTGAAAGAGGTCGCGGCGCAGTTGGGATATCACCCGCATTATCTGACCCGTATTTTTCGAGAGCGGTTCGGGATTGCGCCCAAGCAATACCTGATGGATCTGAAGCTGAAAAAGGCGTGCGGTCTGCTGCGTTCGACCGGGCTGCCGGTGGCGGTCGTTGCGGAATCCCTCGGGTTTGAGGACGCGCTGGCGTTTTCCCGGCTTTTCAAGCGGGAGTTTGGACAGTCGCCGAGCAGCTACCGTAGACAGGGCGAGGGGGCGGCGGTGTACGACGCGTGAAGGCCTGCGCATACGATCGCTGCTGGGGCTCTGCCGCTGGACCCTGGTCCTGCGCGGACGGCGCCGGGGCGCTGCCCCGGACCCCGGTCCTGCGCGGACGGCGCCGGGGCGCTGCCCCGGACCCCGGTCCTGCGCGGACG
>CAJUGU010000126.1 GCA_910586105.1 uncultured Eubacteriales bacterium
CCCCTCTGGACACCCGCGATGCTGCGCATCGCCTGCGCCGCCTGCGGGCGGGGAAGCGGACGTTCCCCGCAGGATAGGCGCTCCCCACAGCGCGGAAGCGTAGCCTTCCGCTCATTTCAGTGTTACCCCGTATTTTTTGAACCATCGATCCATTTGTATGATATACGCAAAGATCTGCGGCGTGCGCATCAGCTGGCCGTACCAGGGTTCCGAAAGGCTTTCCGGCTGCTCCATCAGCGCTTCCACTGCTTCATGCCGGAACAGGCTGGACGCAATCGAATTTTCATCCTTGAAGATCTGCCGTACATAAGACGCCGTCAGCTGCGTATACAGCGGGTGGAACGTCTTCGGGTACGGCGATTTTTTGCGGTCGACGATCTCCGGCGGCAGCTCCTGCGAAAATGCTTCCCGGACGATGCCCTTCTCCCGTCCATGCAGCGCCTTCAACGACCACGGCATATTATATGCATATTCCACGATCCGATGGTCGCAGAACGGTACCCGCACCTCAAGCCCCGAATACATGCTCATGCGGTCCTTGCGGTCGAGCAGGCACGCCATGAACCATTGCAGGTTCAGCAGGAACATTTCCCGCATCCGCGCGTCCTTTTTGGAGTCCGAAGGCAATTTATCCGCCGCGCGGCAGGTCGCTGAATAATGCTCGCGCACGAATTCCTCCCCACGCGTGACCGCATCCGGCGCAAGCAGGCTCAGGCGCAACCCGACCGAACGCGACCACGGGAACGTATCTTCAAACAGGATCTCCTCCCGATGGTACCACGGATATCCCCCGAACAGCTCGTCGGCGCATTCGCCCGACTGTACGACCGTGAAATCCCGTTTGACCTCCCGGCAAAACAGCAGCAGCGACGAATCCACGTCCGCCATCCCCGGCAGATCCCGCGCGTCGGTCGCCGGAAGCAGCGCCGCGCATAACGCCCCGTTGTCCAGCACCACCTCATGGTGATGCGTCCCAAGGAAATCGCGCATCCGGTAGATATATTCGTTGTCGCTGTTCGGCTGGAACAGGCTTTGCGTGAAGTATTCCGCGTTGTCCTGGTAGTCGACCGAATACGTATCCAGCACCCGCCCCTGTTTGCGGTATTCCTTCGCTGCAAGCATGGATAAAATCGACGAATCCAACCCGCCTGACAGGAACGTACAAAGCGGTACGTCCGAGACCAACTGCCGCGCCGCCGAATCGGCGATCAGATCGTGCGTGCGCTGGACCGTCGCCGCTTCGTCGTCCTCATGCTCCCGCGCCTCCAGCTTCCAATACGCCTGTTCCCGCCAGCCCTCCGGCGTGAGTACGGCAAAATGCCCCGGCAGCAATTCGCTGACATTTTCAAACACACCGAAACCCGGCGGCCTTGCAGGCCCCAGCAGCAGGATCGAACGCAATCCGTCTTCCCCCAGCACCGGGCGCACTTGTGGATGGTTCAGCAGCGCTTTCAGCTCGGAACCGAACACGACGCCGTCCGCCGTCCGGCTGTAGAACAGCGGCTTGACCCCGAGACGGTCGCGGCAGAGCGTCAGCCGCCGCTTGCTCCGTTCCCACAATGCAAAAGCGTAGATCCCATTTAACTTTTCAAACGCCGCCGCACCCCATTCGCAATACGCATGCAGCAAAACTTCCGTATCGGAATGCCCGTGGAATGTATGCCCCTTCGCCAGCAGCGGCGCGCGCAGGTCTTCCGTATTGTATAATTCCCCGTTATAGACCAGAATCACGTCGCCGTCCGGCGACGCCATCGGCTGCGCGCCGCCCTCCGGATCTACCACGATCAATCTTCTGTGGATCAGATATGCGTCGTCGTCCGCCCATTCCCCGCCCGCGTCCGGCCCTCGCGGCTCCAGCGAACGCGCCATTTTCGCCGCCGTGGCAGCGCCCTCGCGGGCGCGCCCGTCATAGTCGATCCATCCGGCGATCCCACACATTTGCGATCAACTCCTTTTTACTCAGCACTTCCTTTTAGGTTATGTCGCGGAGCCGCATTTTAGTACACGCAGACGCTTCGGGCGCTGGGGCTCTGCCCCAGACCCCGGTTCTGCGCGGACAGCGCCAGAGGGGCTCGCCCCTCTGGACTCCCTTTTTCCGCTGCGGCGGGGAATTGGCGCGGCGTTTCCCGTTTTCCCGTGCTGCTTCGCCCCGCCAAAAGGACGGCGGGGCGAAGGGGCTGCTGCGGCAAACTTCCGGAACACAGGTATGGGTAAATATGAAATCGCCTTTCCCGCAAAAGCAAGGACTACATCCATGCATGTTCATGAATGCAGTCCCTGTTCTACGGTTGCGGCGGACAGGAAATTTTCCTGCCACCAGCCGCCGCTTATGCTTCTGTCGTTTTTTCCGACGGCTCAGCGGTTTCCTCCATAGCCTTGCCCTCTTCGGCGGTTTCCTCCGCAGCCTTGCCCTCTTCGGCGGTTTCCTTCGCAGCCGCTTCCATCTCGCCCGCTGCGGCTTCCGGTTCTGTTGCTTCAGGAACCGCTTCCGGCGCCGGCATATCGCTTTCCGGCGCGACCGCGTCAGACTCTCCGTTCTCGCTGGCGGCTTCACCTGCTCTGGCCTTCTCCGCCGTCTCTGCCGTCTCTGCGGCCTTTGCCTGCTCTTCGCGCGCTGCCGCTTCGGCTTCCGCCTGCTCCGCAGCCGCTTTCGCCTCCATCGCCATTTTTAACGTATATTTCCGGGCGAAAAACGGCCTGCGTGCCGGTGCTTTCCCTTTCGCCGGTTCCGTTACGGGAACGGCGGCAGCAGGCTCAGCGGCTTGCATGGTTTCCAAAGGGACGGTACCGTCCCTCGGCTCCGAAGGAGCCGAGTCGGGCGTTTCATGCAGCGTCGGGAACCCGATCTGTACCTTGAACAGGTCGCCGTCGATGATTAGCTCGAACGTGCCGCCCATCAACTCGGTCAGGCTCTGCGCAATCGAAAGCCCCAGCCCGCTGCCTTCGGTCGAGCGTGAGCTGTCGCCGCGCACAAAGCGTTCCATCAGCTCCTCGGCGGCGATGTTCAGCCGTTCGCGCGATACGTTCTTGACCGCGATCGCCGTAATGCTCGCGTCGCTGTGCAGGTCCAGATACACCCGCGTCTGCGGCATGGCGTATTTGACGATGTTCGCCATCAGGTTATCAAACACGCGCCACAGCAGCCGCCCGTCCGCATAGATCATGGCGTCGTGCCCGGGCAGGGTGACGATCGGTTCGATCCCCGCCGCGGCGAGCTTTTCCGCATATTCCCCCGTGACCTGCCGCAGCAGTTCGCCGACGCTGGTCGGGGCGGCGTTTACCGCAATGTTCCCCGTGGAAGCCTTGGACGCTTCCAGCAGGTCTTCCAGCAGCTTTTTCAGCCGGTCGGACTGCCTGCCCAGCACTTCAATATATTCCCGCGCCTTTTCGCTCTCGATCGGCTCCTTTTGCAGCAGCCCCACGTAGTTGATGATCGAGGTCAGCGGCGTCTTGATATCATGGCTGACGTTGGTCAGCAATTCGCTGCGCATCCGTTCGCTTTGGGTGCGCGCCTTCACCGCCCTGACCCGTTCCTCGACGGCGGCGTCGATCCCGTCGCGGATCGTATTCAGCGCTTCGGCGTGTGTTTTGAATTCCCAATGCATCACATCATCCGGTATCCGGTAGTTGAGGTCGCCCGCGGCGATCTTTTTCGCGCCGTTATGCAGCCAGACCATTTCCCGCAGGATGCTGAGGTAGCCCCAAAGCACCGCGAGGTCGAATATCGCCGTCAGGAGCAGGCAGAACACGTTGCCATCCCAAAAGGCGAGCTGGATCAGGAACAGGTTGACGAACGCGACCGCAAGCAGCAGCAGCAGCCCCTTCCAGACCAGCGGGAGGATTTCAAACAATCCCCCGCACTTGCGCCAGCCCCGGGCAAACAGCCCGCCGACCGCGACGACCGCCGCCCGCGTCCCCTTGCCGACCCGGTCGATCGTCTGGCTGCGCTGTTCCTGCTTCTGCGCCCGCTGTTCTTCCTTCTGCGCAGTTTCCTGCGCGGTCAATTCCCGCGGCTGGAGCCGTCCCGCAACCAGCCCCGCGCCGCCCGAAAGCCCGCGCCACAGCCACGCGCACACCCGCCAGGTGATCGTATTGCGCAGCAGCGTATGGCTTTTCCAGCGCGACGCCGTTGACAGGGTCAGGACGGCAAAGGTCACTGCGTAGCCGAAGACGCAGGACACCAGCACGATGAAGTACAGCTCCAGATCGACCGTGGTCTGCACCCATGTCATTTCCGACAGCATGGCGGTCAGCGGCGCAAACGCCAGCACGCAGAGCGCAAGGAACAGGTCGTAAGGGATACGGTCGATGAACCGCAGGGTAATGACTCCTTTGTCCGTGTTCGGACGGTGTCCCGCTGCGCACATCAGATAGAGCCAGAGGAGCAGCCCCAGCAGCGAGCAGCCGGCGCACAGCCCTAACGCCGGATAAGCGACGTGTTTCAACATCTGGTACCAGGTGTTGGCTTCGGTGAATTTATCGTATACCGGCAGGTCGGGATCGACGTAAAAGTTTACCCGGATGTAAGTCCCCAGCGATTCCGGAAGGTCGACCGGTTCGGTTTCGGCCGCGCCGCCTTCATAATAGGGCGACGCGCTGTAGTCGAAATCCGGGCCGTCGTGCCAGTCCTCGTCTGCATAGGGAGCGGCGGGCGTCTGCCTTTCCGCTTCCGAACGGAGTTCCCACTCAAGCTCCGCCATCCGGCTGTCCAGATCGGTCCAGCGCCCGATCAGCCCGCCCGATACCTGGATATCATATCCCAGCGTCGCGACCAGCCGTTCGCTCCCATCCATCTGGTAACCCTCGTTAAGGGAAAGCATCCCGTCCAGCGTCATGACGCTCCCCGCGTCCTCCGACTCGAAGAGCACCCGCAGGTTGGTATTGTTCGAGGAAAACCGTTCGCGCATCCGGTTCAGGTATTCCTGGCTGCTGACCGTCTGCCTTTCGTTGGTGGCATACAGCATCAGCAGGCTTTCCACGTCATCGCCATATTCCCGGCAGGCGCGATCGGCCAGCCAGCTGTCAAAAAAATCGCTGCCGCTGTCATACGCGTCGCCATCCACACAGATTGCGACCGTAAACAGGCCCAGCCCCGCGCCCGTCAGCAGGATGAGCAGCAGCACGAGCGCCAGCAGCTTGACCGGAAAACTGTAATAGAGTTTCATCGTTGGTCCCCTTTCTCGAACTTGTAGCCTTGCCCCCAGACCACTTTCACATAACGGGGCTCGGCGGGGTTGATCTCGATCTTCTCCCGCAAATGGCGGATGTGGACGGCAACCGTCGAATCACTGCCCGACGAGCTTTCGTGCCAGACGGCCTCATAGATCGACGACGACGAATGCACCCGCCCCGCGTTTTTCATCAGCAGGTGCAGGATGCTGTATTCGATCGGGGTCAGCGAGACCGGCTCGCCGTCGACCGTGACCGTCTTGCTTTCGTCGTCGAGCGACACCCCGCCGATCGTCAGCCGGTGCTGCGCGGGCGGCAGGCTGCCCAGCGTCGTGTAACGGCGCAGCTGGCTCTTGACCCGTGCCACGACCTCCATCGGGCTGAACGGCTTGGTCACGTAGTCGTCCGCGCCGATCGTCAGACCGAGCACCTTGTCGGTGTCCTCGCTTTTGGCCGTCAGCAGGATCACCGGGATATTATAGGCCTCCCGCAAACGGACGGTCGCTGAAATGCCGTCGAGCACCGGCATCATGATATCCATCAGCACCAGATGCACCGTCTCCTGACGGAGCAGTTCGATCGCTTCCTGTCCGGTGTATGCGGTCAGGATCCGGTATCCCTCCGCAGATAAGTAAATGCGCAGCGCTTCGACAATGTCGTGGTCGTCGTCGCAGATCAGGATGGTGTAATTCATAGGCTTCCCCTTTCCTTCGGGACGCCCGGGCGTCCCTGCTTTTTTGCCTAACCCTATTGTCTCACAAATTTTCTTAAAATCAAAGATGCAAACCGTTTAAGATTTCTTTAAGATTTGTTTATGGCGGCTTAATAAAAATGGGAGCGGCGGCGCTTTGCGCCGTCGCACCGGCCGCACCCTTCCGCCGGAACGCTGCCAAGGCAAAAAAAACGACTGCCGTTTATGATTTTGGGAAATCATAAACGGCAACCCCATTGTTCCGCGCGTTCCGCTCCGGCGGCAAGCTGCACAGGCCTTCATCCCGGCGTTGCGTCCGCGTAGATCAGCCGGATCCGATACTGTTCGATCTGGCGGAGGATGTGCGCGGGCAGCTCCGGGCCGGAGGTGACGATTGTATCGATCTTGTCCGCGCTGCAAAAATTAAACATCTGGCTCCGATGGAATTTATCGTTCGCGGCGACCACGATCACCTTTTTTGCCGCCCGGATCATTGCCGCCTTGACGACGGCTTCCGGCTGAAGGCCGGTCGTCAGGCTCAGGTCGTCCCAGACGCCGGACACCCCGATGAACGCCTTTTCGACCTGGATACTGCGGAAAAAATTCTCGGCGTCCGGCCCTGCCGTACACATGCTGTGGTTCAGCATCTGCCCGCCCGCCAGGCTGATCAGGTGTTCGCTTTCGCTCAGCAGGTGGGCGACGCTGACCGAATTGGTCGCGATGCTGATCGGCGGACGGCGGCGCAGCTGGCCGGCGATCGCGAGCGTCGTGGTGCCGGAATCCAGCAGGATCGCGTCGTTTTGTTCGATCAGCGCGGCGGCGGCCGCTGCGATGCACCGTTTTTCCTCCGACTGGGTCAGGCTCCGCATCTGGAACGGGAGGTAGTTCTGCTGGCCGTGCGTGGGCAGCATGACCTTCCCGTGCTGGCGGATCACCAGGTTTTGCTCTGCGAGGGCGCGCACGTCCTTGCGGATGGTCACCATCGATACGCCGAGCTGTTCCGAAAGCTCGGAGACGGTCATCATGTCGCGGTTCATGAGCGCCGAGAGGATATATTGGATCCGGGGATTCGTGGTCGTCATGGGGTTTCACCTCAAAAAGGAAACTAAAACGAAATTATCGAGATCGATTCGGTTTCGTTTGAGATAAGTATAGCACACCGTCTCCGCCTGTGTCAAGTGGATTCCGCCCCGTCAGGCGGGCGCGCGCCGTCCGCCTTTCGCATGCGCTCCGCCGCGAAAAACGCAGTTTCGGCAAGTTGCACAAAGACCGGCGTCGAATTTTTCACCCCGGCGGTCGAAAAATCGGTTGACGGAGCGAATGAAATATGTTATGCTTTAGAAAAGAAACCGAAACGAAACAAACGTTCTTTCGGTTCCGAAAAACGAAAAGAAAGATGAGGAAGTATCGTTATGAAAAAGTTGATCGCATTGTTCCTGTCCTGTGCAGTGCTGGCGTCGCTGGCCGCGTGCGGGAGCCCTTCCTCCGGCTCGGCCGACGGCGGCGGCTCCACGGATAGCGGCGGTTCCGCAAACAGCGGCGCGTCGTCCGCCCCGGTCTCCGCCTATCCGGAGAAGGACCTCGAGATCATTATCCCCTATAAGGTCGGGGGCACGACCGACCTCGCCGTGCGCGGCGTGCTCGACGCGATCCCGAAGTCGGTGCTCGACCGCCAGATCGCCGTCACCAACCAGGTCGGCGGCTCCGGCCTGATCGGCACGGAAGCCTTCCTGACCCATGACGCCGACGGCTACACGCTGGGCCTGCTCAATTGTGACCTCGTCCTCAATTTCGTCAACGGCACGACCGATATCAACCCCACCGAGCGCATGATCCCGCTGGCGACCGTCGAACAGGATCCCTACCTGCTGCTCGCGGCAAAGGACGCGCCGTTCTCCACCTTCGCCGAGTTCATCGCCTATGCCGAGGCCAATCCCGGCCAGCTCGTGGTCGGCGTCACCGGCGTCGGCACCGTGCCGAATATGCTCGGCTCCATCCTGACGAAGGCTGGCCTTCAGGTCGATTCCGTCCCCTATGACTCGGCCACCGACGCGATCGCGGGCGTGCTCTCCGGGGAATCTGATATCTGCATCTCGGCGATGGCCCCCGCGGTCGGCAACATCGAATCGGGCGACATGGTCGCGATCGCGGTAACTTCCGCCGACCGCTCCATCGCTTCCCCCGATATCCCCACGATGGCCGAGGTCGACGACCGGTTCGCCGACGTGAACCTGCTCAGCTGGATCATGATCGCCGTCCCCGCTGGGACGCCCGACGACGCGGTCGCCTTCCTGCAATCCGCCCTGAGCGACGCCGTCGCTTCCGAGCAGTATGCCGCGACGCGCGAGACCTTCTACTTCGAGCCGATCACCATCGGCGTTGACGAGCAGCAGGATTTCATCGCCGCGCAGGCCGATTACTACAAGAGCCTCCTCGGCTGATCCGGAAAGGCTGCCATTCTCCCGGGCACGGTGCCGACCCTGCGATGGGCCCGCGTCGTGCCCGTTTTTGAAACGGGGTGCATTATGAAAAAATATGATTTCGGGGTCTCCGCCCTGCTGATCGTCCTGTCGCTGCTGCTGATCCGTTCGTCGATGACCCTCGGTGCGGCGGCGACCGGTACGGCGATGGGCTCCGGCGTGTGGCCCGCCATGCTGGGGACGCTGCTGATCGTGTTGTCGGTCGTGCTGGCGGTACAGGCGGCGCTGAAAAAAGGGGACGACGAGCCTGCGCCGATCGATTTCCGGTCGGCGGGGATGAAGCGGATGTACATCCTGTTCGGCCTGCTGCTCGCCTTTGTCGCGGTGCTCAAGCTGCTTGGGTTTTACATCGCCGTCGCCTGCCTGATCCCGGCGGTCATGCGGCTGCTGGGCGAGAAACGGCTTTGGATGGACGCCGCGCTGACCGCCGGCATGCTGGCCTTCGTCCATCTGGTGTTCGTGCTGCTGCTGGACCTCAAGCTGCCCGGCGGGCTGCTGTTCGGCTGACCGAAGGAGGGTGAAACTATGCTTGAATCGTTGTTGTCCGTGATCGGGCAGGTGTTCCAGCCGTTCAATCTGCTGATCGTGCTGCTGGGGACCTTCGTCGGGATCTTCGTTGGCGCGATGCCGGGGCTGTCCTCCATCATGGGGCTGAGCCTGATGCTGCCGCTGACCCTCCGCTTCGAGGGCACGACCGGTATCCTGATGCTGCTGGGCGTGTTCTGCGGCGCGATCTACGGCGGGTCGATCACCGCGATCCTTGTCAAGACCCCCGGCACCGCGAACTCGGCGGCTACCGTGCTTGACGGCTACCCGCTGACCCAGCGGGGCGAGGCGGCGCGGGCGCTGGGGATCTCGACCTTTTCTTCGACCTTCGGCGGGCTGTTCAGCGCCGTGATGCTGCTTTGGACGGCCCCGCTGCTCTCCAAGGTCGCGCTGTCGTTTACATCGCCGGAGTATTTTTCGCTGGCGATCTTCGGGCTGAGTATGGTGACCAGCCTTTCGTCCAAAAACGTCGCCAAGGGGCTGATCAGCGCCGTGTTCGGGCTGATGCTCGGCACGGTCGGCATGGACGCGCTGACCGGCGTCAAGCGCTTCACCTTCGGCTCGACCTACCTGCTCGGCGGGATCGCGATGGTGCCGGTGCTGATCGGGCTGTACGCCTTTGCGCAGGGGCTGGCGAACGTCGAAGCGGCGGGCGAGGAGCACAAGCACGCGGGCGTGAAGCTCAAACACACCTTCCCCCGGCTGTCCGACCTGCGGCGGACGCTGCCGACGATGCTGCGGTCGAGCGTCATTGGAACGGTCGTCGGCGCGATCCCCGGCACGGGCGGCGATATCGCTTCCTGGCTGGCGTATAACGAAGCGCGCCGCTGGGACAAGCACCCGGAGGAATTCGGGACGGGGCGGATCGAGGGCGTCGCAGCGCCGGAGGCGGCGAACAATGCGGTCTCGGGCGGCGCGCTGATCCCGCTGCTGACGCTGGGCATCCCGGGCGACGCGGGCACGGCGGTCATGCTGGGCGCGCTGATGATGCAGGGCATCGTACCCGGGCCGCTGCTGTTCACGAGCGAGCAGCAGAAAGTGTATACCATTATCGTGGGGCTGTTCGTCGCCAACCTGTGCATGGGCCTGCTGGGCTTCTGCGGGATCCGGCTGTTTTCCAAGATCGGCGATATCAGCAACCGGTACCTGACCCCGATCGTATTCGTGTTCTGTATCGTGGGCACCTTTGCGCTGAACAACAGCGTGAACGATATCTTCCTGATGCTTGTGATCGGCGTGCTGGCGTTTTTCCTGATCAAGCTGGGCTTCCCGATGCCGCCGGTAATCCTGGGGCTGATCCTGGGGGACACGCTGGAAAAGAACTTGCAGCGTTCGCTGATGGTCAGCAAGGGCAGTTTTTCGATCTTTTTCACCCGGCCGATCTCGCTTTGCCTGCTGCTGGTCGCGTTTGCTTCGGTGTTCCTGCCGGCGCTGCTGCGTCTGGCGAAGGCGCGGCGGAAGGAAGGGGGCGCGGACGCATGACGGCAGTTGGTCGCCCTGCGGGGCGCGCATGAACGCGGAGCGGATACTCCCGCTGGCGGGGCTGGCGGTGATCTGGGGCGTTTATTATGTCGCAAGCGGCCAGGCGGTGCTTTCCCTGTCGGTGTTCCCGGTGGGGGTCGCGATCCGGCTGCTGACGCTGGCGCTGCTGACGGCGATCATGCTGTATACGGGCGAGCTGCGCGGGCTTTTCCGGACGAAGGGGGTGCGGGCGCGGCTCTGCCTGATCGGGGTGATGGGCTTCCTGCTCGATCTGACGGCGTTCATTGGGTTGCAGCTGTCGTCCTCGGGCAGTGGGACGGCGCTGCTGAAGACGGACATCCTGTTCGTCAACCTGATCAGCGTGGTCGTATACGGGCAGCGTTTCCGGCGGCGGGAATGGCTGTACACGTTTTGTATGCTGGGCGGGGTGCTGCTGGTGATGGGGCTTGATCCGAGGGAGCTGTCGCTTGCCGACCCGGGAAGCATTTTCTTCCTGTTGAGCGCGTTGTTTGTATCGATCAACGCCTTCCTGATCAAGAGCGTCCAGCGCAGCCCGAAGGCTGCGGTCGGCAGCCGGACGATTGCGTTTTACAACAATTTTATCACGTTAGTGCTGTTCACGGCGACGTCGGCGGCGCTTGGGACGCTGCCGCAGCTTGGGCGTGTCGCGTCGCAGCCGGGGCTGCTGACGGCGCTGCTGATCGCGGGTTTCGGGCAAACGGGCATTTATCTGGTGTATTATTACGACCTTGCGCGCTTCCCGGTCTGGCTGGTGAAGGTATTCCTGCTGCTGATGCCGGTCGTCGCGGGCGGCCTGTCGTACTTGCTGTTTGGCGAGCGGCTGGCGGTCTGGCAGCTGCTCGGGATGCTGATCGTCCTGCTGGGAGCGCTCGGGATCCTGTTCGAGCAGCGCGCCAAGGAAGCGTCCGAGCTGGCGGCGCAGATGTAGCCGCGCCGTCTCTCTGCTTCGCCTGCGCGGCGGGCGCCGGGGCGCTGCCCCGGGACCCCGGTCCTGCGCGGACGGCGCCAAAGGGACTTGTCCCTTTGGAATCCCTTTC
>CAJUGU010000127.1 GCA_910586105.1 uncultured Eubacteriales bacterium
GGCGGGATAGGTGCGATCAAAGCCGTTTCTGCCTGCGGCTTCGTCCCGCCAAAACGACGGCGGGACGAAGTGGCAGGATCGGCAAAATTTTCGGAACGCGGGGTCGCGTTCCAACAAACGAAGCATCCCGACGAACGGTAAAACGGTCGCCGGGATGCTTTTTGCTGCGCGGCAAGCCGGACATTCCCACAGCAGGCGCAGGTTTTGCCTCCCCTCGAAAGCGCGCGCCTTCTCCGCTGACGCGCCGCCCCCGCCGTTATATTCCCGCGCGCAAAAAAACTTGGCGGGGACTGCTTACACAGTCCCCGCCAAGGGGTGAATCGCCGATCGTTTGATCGATCCCATCTGGGGGACGATCCGGCCTTCGGACCGGATCGTCCGGGCAGGCGGCTGGCTTATTGCAGCCCGCCGCTGACCACGTCGCCGGGATTCTGCGCGTCGTAAATATCCGACCACGCCTGTTCGATCGCCGACCAGTCGCGCACCGGAAGCATCTCCGTCCATTCCTCGGTCATGTTGCCGATACGGACATACTCATGCGAGTTCGTCGCTTCCTGCACATCTTCATAATACCACTTGGACTTGTCCATATTATCGGGCCATACAATCATGTCCTCATGCATATGGTCAGCGTCCGGGGTACGGCCGATCATGGCATTGATGATCGCCATCACTTCGGCGCGGGTAATCGGTTCGTCGGGGCGGAAGGGACGGTCAAAGCCCTCCATCCAGCCGATCGCCGCCGCGCGGTTGATATACTCGCGCGCCCAGTGGCCACTGATATCCGTGTAGTAATCGCCGCCGACGTAGGGCTCGCTGAGGAAGCGCGCCGCAACGGTCGCAAATTCCGCCCGGGTGATGTTGTTGTAAGGCTCAAACCTGCCGTTGGTGCCGCCGCTGATGATCCCGGCTTTGGAAATGACCGAAACCGCGACATTGAACCAGTCGCTTTCCTGCGAATCCGGATAGGGATTGGACTTGCTCCAATACGCCTTGCGGGATTCCTCGGTCAGCAGCCGATAGAAGATCGTCGCGACCTCCGCGCGGGTGATGCAGTCGTCCGGATGCGCCAGACCGTCCGACCGGCCTACGATGTAGGCAAAGTGGTCTTCGGTATTCAGCGCGACCGGCGGCTTTTCAGCATCTACGGTCTTCGGGACGATGGTCGTGCCGGTACCGCCCGGGCCGCCCGGCTTGCTGGGCCGCCGATAGCTATTCGTCCAGGTCACGCCCGTGATCTCGGCTTCGAGTTTCTGGTTGTTGTCGTCGTCATGGACGCGGATCTCAAGCGTTTTTTCCGCCGTGTCATAGGTCATATTCCCCGCCGTGCCCTTCACTTCGGTCAGGGTATAGCGGTAGGTACCGGGCATCGAAAACGCGATCTTTCCAAACGGCACCGAAGCGCTGTCGCCGCTGGTGGGCGTGATCACGACCTGCGAACAGTCCGCGCCGTCCTTTTGCGGCCAGGGCGCGCCGTCCTGCGGGGTGATATTGAAGGTGAACGAATCGCCGTTCGTGAATTGACGTCCGCTGATCTGCTTCACAAGCGCCGCCGTTGCGGTATTGGCGCCGGGATCGTCGGGATCTTCCGGATCCTCGCCGATATCCACAATAATCGGATCCAGCTTGAACGTATTCACAAACCTCGAATTCCGGTCGCCGAGCACGTCCGCATAGATGATCACGTTGGTATCCTCCAGCGTGGCAAGCGTCCCGTCGACCTTGTGCAGATGCACGTAAACGTAGATCTCCCGCTGCGCCGCGTCATAATGCATGCCCTGATACCAGCCGTCGACCGCGCCTTCGGGGATATCTTCGGACAGGGTATACTTGTACACCTTGCCATAGAAGCTCCCGCCCATGTTCTCCGCCGTATAATCCAGCGTGCCCAGGGTGATCGCGCCAGTCACGCCGTTGTGGACTTTGCCCGATTCCGTCACGCCGCTGGGCAGGCGCTGCGCCGGATCGGCCAGGACTTGCAAATGCTTGAGCATCTCCAGCCGGGCGTCGTCGTTTGGAAGGTCATGGTACTTCTTCGCTTCTTCCTCCGACATCACGTGCGAACCCTCCCGTTTCAGGTTGAACGCGAATTCGCCCGCTTCCATCTGCGTGGGACGGTTGCCTTCCAGCACCTTGATCGCTTCAAAACTGCGGTCGACCTGCGCCGGGTTGTAGGTGTTCCGGAACATGAGCTTGCCGGTCAGATCGCCGCCGTCCAGCGGCTGCTGCGTCCAGCCGGTGATCCGGCCGTCTGCCGCGTCGATCGTCCCGATCGGGTCCTCCTCTTCCGGGCTTGCCGCGTCGCGCGTTTCCAGCTTCGTGACTGCCGCAGTCAGATCCGAGCCGTCGATCCTGACCTCGACCGTCACACGATACATTGCGTTGTCGTAGGTCACGCCGGGGACGGCATCCGTGCCGGTCGGACGTTTTTCGTTGATAACATAGGTGTAATCGCCCGGCTGCTCGAACCGGATCGCGCCGAAGCTGCCGTTAAGCTCCGTCGCGTCTGCGGTCGAAAGCAGGTCGACTTCTACCGCGCCGCCCGCCGGGAGCGGCGTCCCGTTCGGGCTTTGCGCGCCCGCTCGGAGCTGGATGTAATAATGGTTGCCGCCAAAGAATTTCCGCGGGTTGCCGTCCTCGTCCAGCAGGATCTTTTGCACCGTAAAGCTCCGATCCGTGCCGTCGGTCGGGTCGCCGTCGGTATCCAGCCACGCCGTTGCGTGGTAACGGTTGTTGAATACGGCGGAAACCGCTGTATCGGTGACGTTCGTCTTCACGCTGTGGCCTTGCTGGTTCGTGCCGTTAACCGCGATACTCTCCAAGGTGTAGTAGTTCCGGTTGGTCGGGTCGAAGCTGGACGTGCCGTCAACGGCCTGCGTGATGGTGCATTCGCCCACAACCCCGGCAACGGACAACACTTCACCATTTTTCAGCGTGAAGCTGACCGTCAGGTCATCTACCGTGATCTGCTCGCCACTGCTCGGGTCTGCGGTGCTCGCGTTCTTGTAAACGAGCACGTTGTCGAGATTCGTACTCGCAGGCAGTGTGAGCGTATAGTTGAACATATCGTCCGGCGGATTCATGCCTGCCACTGCGGAAGTCACCGAGTTTGTCACGGTCAAGCCCGCCGTGACGTGCTTCCAGTTGGCGTAGAATGTCAGATTGCCGACACTCTTCTTATCAACCTTAAGCTCGGAATCCCCGTTCGCTCTTTGTGTCGGAGTAACGTTCGTAACGTCGTCTTTATACGTCCAGCCGTCGAACTCCCACCATACCTTGGTATCGGGATCCTGGATGTACGTGGGGTTCTTAACCGCGAAGCCTTCCTCGACGGTGTATCGGGTCGGGTTCGTTTTGTCTGCCTTTGCAGCATCAACGTTCGACTCGGTCTCCGATCCACCTGCCGGGATCTGGTAAGTGATCCCAGCCACCGCAGTCTGTGCCGCAGCGACCAGCTTGTCACTGACCGTCTCGCCGTCTTTTGTGGTAAACTCGTCCGCCGTGCTGTCATACTCCACTTCGTACACGATCGGCTGCACCAGATAAGTCGCTTTACGCGATGCTTTGATTTCGTCATCGGACTCAAGGGGACCCACTTCCGCGTAGTTCCCTACCGGCATATATGCCCCATCCTCTTCGCGCTTCACGAGCTGATAACCCTGCGCCCTCAGACCGTCAAACATTGCGTTTGTGATCTGTGTCGACGGCGTATCGATATCGTCCTTGGACATTGTGCTGATGGGCACCGGATCGCCGTCCTCGGTACCGGCTCTGACAAATTGAATGCTGAATTTCTTCGTCGTGTTCCGGCTGTAAAGGAAGTACACTTGATACGTGGTGGTATCCGCCAGCGTGACCGACTTGTTCGGGTCGATCGGCGTAAAGCCTGCAAACTGTTTTGCAGTCAGCCAAAGGACGGTATTCGCAGGGTAGGCTTCTGTGTGCGCTTCCCCGTTCTCTTTGTCTGAATTGAGAACAAGGTATTCGCCGTTCTCACCAGAAACGTTAAATTTCTTCACGACCTCGCCGTCTGCGACTTTATAGTCGTCTGCAACTTTGCACAAATACCAAACGGTGTATTTGTAGGTCTCCCGCGTCTGCTCCGTCCATTTCGCTACGACGTTGATATTTTGCGTAACCGCCTGGTCGAAGTCAAACGGCGTGTTGGTGGCGTTCCCGTCTGCGTCCGCTACATACCAGCCAGTCAGCGTATGCCCCGCCCAAACCGGGCGTGGGATTTTACCGCTTGCAGTAAATCGCGTGTTTGCCGCGATTGTCTGCACCTTGTAGCTCGCTATCTCATCCTCGTCCGTAATACCGGAAAGGGTACCGTCGCCCCAGTCAAAGGTCACTTTATATCCGTCGTTTGACCACTTTGCGTAAACATACACATCGCTGGAAATGGGTAGATTCCAATTCATTTCCTCTGTGCAGGCACGATCCAAATACCAGCCGCCAAAGCTCCACTCAGCCTTGCCGTCAGGCGAACGGTCGGGACATACCGGAATCCCATTACCGTGCTCGTCCTTTGCTGGCGTCCACTCGCCCTGATAATCGGTGGTTGCTTTATCATACGCTGGCACGACTTTATAGGTTTTTTCTGCCAATGTCGTACCATAGGGGATCTCCACCTTCGTTCCAAGTTCTACCTCAGGATCTGCGGCGTCCGCTCTTGTAACTGGCGCCACGTAATGAATGGTGTATCGATCGCGGGTATAGTAGAAGTACAGGTCATAAGGATTTCCCTCCTGGCCAACTTGCGTTTGCTCCGGAGCAGACCCATCCTTAGGCCCATACTGCGTGCTGTGGTCTGGCGCATATGGGGAATTTCCATCCAGATTCGCTACTTTTGTCAAGTGCGGGCGTGCGCTGGGATTTTGCGCCCGGATAACGTTTGTAGAAACCGTGCTTACCCGCCGCGCAACCGCATAGCACCTGAGCGTATCGCCGTCAGCCGTGCCTCGGAAGATACGAACGGCATAATATTCCGTTCCGTTGGCTGCCTCATAGCCACTCTCATCCTCACACGCGGTGATTGTACTGCCATCATACTTAACCTTCATCAAGTCGGTATAGCCGAAAGCATTGATTGTCGCGCAAGGAACCAGATAAAGCACATTGGCACGCTCTAGAGAGCTATTATAGATTGAATACTGCACGATATCCGTCAGCGATGTGATCGTATTTGCATCCAGCTGCGGGATTTCGTAGCAGTGATTAAATCGATAATAGCTTGGTGTATAATCCGTCCAATATGCATAAAGATGATGCGTCGTATCGGGCTGGCTCGGATTCGCAATGATATCGGCGCCCATAGCGCTGTAAACGCCCATTAACGTACCCTCACGATTCGCGGGGTCCTTAACAAAGTAATCGTTATACGGCCCGCAGGTAGTCGCCCAAGAGATAAAGTGAAAGGTTGTGCGACTGGATTGCTCAGGATAAAGGCAGCTGACGCTTTCGTCAGACGACACCGGCCAAACATCCCGAAGGTCGGCTCCGTATTTCGCCTCGATCTTGATTCGTTCAGGGAATCCGAAGTTGTTCTCAGTTCCATTTGCTGCTGTAAAACGATTGTAACCGTTAGTGGTTCCATCCGTATCGCTGTATCTGTCTGAGGCATCCGGATCCGGATTATCCATTATGGAAAAGCCTCTTGTATTGTACGCAATATACGGGGTGTTATTGCGATGCCCATAGTAGGTGAAATCCAATGAATAGATGTTCCGGCTATAGTACACGTTGATAACGGTCGAACCGTCAGAAGCTACAGCCGTATCCTCTGAGCTGATAGCAGACGGTGAATAAAAGGAGGCTGCGTCTATTTCACCGTCAGTAACCCCAACCTTACCAATCTTCTGGGAAAAATTTTGCGTGATGTCATGCGCCAAATCCGTCGTGCCAGCAGTCGCCGTCAACGTCTTGTTTTGCACGCCCAAATTCAGGGTGGCACCTGTAGGCGCGTTAAGATAGACATTGCCGATATTGCTGTACGTCCGGTCGGTAGTCACGATATCATCCTGATATGCTTTGTGATCGTCCAAATAAGTGCTGGCGTTCTTCTCCTTGACCGATACCTTCACATCATCCGACGCGTCATCGGACAGGTCTTCGACCCAGAACACCACGCGCACATTGGCATCGCCCGATTCCCACTTTGGATAAAGATGCAGCGCCTTGATCCCGTCGTTGCCTTCTTCATCCTGTACGATCACGGCCTTGGCGATCGTATCTTGATCCAGCGTCAGGGTGTCGCCAACTTTAAGATAGCGTTTGCCGTCTTCCTCGTAAACATTTAAACCCGCATCCGCTGTTACACCGTCACGAAGCTGATACATCCAACCCCCAAAGGTATAACCGGTTCTGGTTGGCAGCTTATAATCCGGAACCTCTTTCCCGTCATTTTTCAGGGATGGGTTGTTCGGATTATTATCAAATTCCAACGAACGGCCTATATTCACTTGCTGGCGTTCGATATACGTGTAGTCGGTGTTAAAGATCACGCGGTAAGCGTCCGCGTCCTTATAACGGATGTCAATAACCGTGCCGTTCTGATTCTCCGTTGTCCGGAGCGCAATTTCCTGCTGCGAGAACGGTATCGGCACGTAAGGGGTGAAATCAAAGTGGTTGCCCGTCTGATCCGCAGGGACTACGGCAGGGCTGTCCTTTGCGTTGGTCAGCGCGCCCACACGGCCCTGTACCGATTCCGTATACACCTGCACATAATCTTTACCATCAAATTGCTTTTTGGGTGGATTCGTAGGTACGCCCGGTGTTCCATCTGGCGGTGTTGGCACCCAATGATTCACGGTGTAAGAGGTCGCGTTGCGGCGGTAGTAAACCGTTATCGTGGTCGCCTCATCCAGCTCCTGCTGCTTCGACGGGTCTTTCGCAGCCTCTTTTTGCAGGTCAAGGATCTTCTTTGCCTGCTCCGCCGTGATTTCAACCTTCAGCTTGGGGTTAGTTCCCACGGAAGCCGCGCCGGGATATTCACCAGCGTCGCCGGTAACTGTAGCATGATAGTAATCATGCTTTAAGCTGCCTTCGGCATAGTCTTTCAACGTTGTTTCAGCTACCTTGTAATGGGTCGCAATTCTGCTTATCTCCGTATCCGACGCAGGTGATATACGGGCTAAATCCCATGCGGCTTTATACAAATTTGTATATTCTCCGCTTGCATTATCCCCGTTTACATATACCAGCGAAGGATTAACGGAAAAATAACCGTTTGCCAGCGCTTCCTCGATCCGCTTCTGAACCTCTTCCGTGTACTCCTCTCTGGTCAGCTCGGTTGCAAGATCCGGATCCATCAGGAACCAGTTGAGAGGATAGGGGTTCAGCAGCAGGCGGAAGCCGTCCTTCGCGGTGATATCCTGCGCAGGGATCTCGGGCGCTATCACAGAGCCATCGGTGTCCTTTGCGATCGGCACCTCAACGACAACGGTATCCGCCGCCGCCGTACCCGCAAGTCCGCCGGTGCGTGAATACTCAAATCGAAACGTCAGCGTGATAATATCCACGCCATTAAAAGTGACATTCGTTAATGGGCCTTTGAACTGCGCCAACGCCATGGCGTCATACTCGCCGGGTTCGCTGTCCCGGTCGGAAACGACCGCCTCATAGCCGGGGGCGACCTCATACTCAATGAGCAGCTGCATCGCATAATAACCGGCGCCGTCGTCGAAATCGCCGGCCGGCGCGAAATCCTCGCGGTTCACGACCCAGCCCTCGACGAGCTCAAATTCCTCGTTGTCCAGATAACTGCCGCGGACAGCTTGCATCCCCGTCCGCTCCAACGCGTTTTGCTGGAAGTCATAATTGCCTTCCCCGTCAAAATCGTCCTCCGTCATCTGGATCATTTCCGTGCTGCCATAGGACTCCCCGTCCAGTTCCAGGGCGTGGGTAACCAGCAGGTAAAAAGGCGTTTCCGCCGGTTCGTCCGTATCCACCGCAAAGGCCTGCACGGAAACCAGAGAAACCGTCATTACCAGTGCCAGCAGTCCCGACAGGCAACGTTTTATGATCTGTTTCATTTTGCTCTCCTTTCGGAAGTTTTTATAAGATCCGGCGCCAAGTACGCGGGACTGTGCGTTTTCACGTTCGGCCCAGTCTCTGCGCGCTTGCGCCGCCGTATATCCATACCCCCGCTTCATGGAGGGACGGTATACTTCCGCCTGTCGGTAGGCGCCCGAATCGTGGCGGTAAAATGGCCAGTTCTATCAGGCGGGCACCCAGCCCAATATTCAGTTGTCCGAATTCGCTGCATGGCCTCACCTCCTTTGCAGGCGGACGGGGATCCGCCCATTCCATCCGGCAGCTTGCCAGTGCTGCTGGAAAGGTGATTTTTTGCCTTTCATATACCCAAAAATACACGTATAAGGAAGATCTCATAGTGAGCCTTCCCTAACGGAAATTGTTAGCAAAAAATGAGCGCAGGCCACCGTTGGCCGTTCAAAACCCTGCGCGCGCAGGCGGGGCGGCTTTTCAAACCCGGAGTACGGTGCCGGCACAGCGCGGCGGGATCCCTTGCATCTGCGCATGGAAAGTATCCCCTGTGCCCGGCAAAGTCCCTCCTCCGGCAGAGGAGGAGACCACCGCGCCGAGCTGCGGCGCGGTGGGTGGGGGGGAGCCCCACTAAAAACCATATCAGAAATTGAGAAATACAGATCGTCCGTGCGCTGCGGCCCGTTGCTGTACAGGCGCTGCGTTCCCGACCGCGATCCCGGCAAAAGAGTATGCCGAGATCATCCGGAGGTAATGTCATGCGGCCGGAGATTTGGTAGTCCGTATGGAAACGGCGGTTCTAAGGAAGCACGGATCCAATCAACGTGAGCAAATTGATTCATGCGTGCGTTGATTTGGAACCGTTTCAAAACTTCGGGAACCGATAGATACGAAGGTTCAGGCTCCTGAGGGCCGTTGATTTGGGAGACTTCTTAAAGCCATTCGTACAGGAGCCTGTGGGGAGTTATTTCAACCTTCTATTGAGGATAATACACTATTATCCATTGATTCCGGCTCGTTTTGGCACTTTTTCGCGCGTATTTCAGATGGAATTCCATGCGGTTTTGGCGAGGTTGCACAAATTCGCCTCCGACTTTTTGCAAAAAGTGGTCTTGACATTCGACGGATAATAGTGTATTATCCGTCGTATAGAGATTCAATTTTACAGACTTGTGCTTAGAAGTTGTAAATGCAAATCAAATGTGGCAAAACAGCGTAGTATATCATCGTAAAAGTTCTGATACTCTGCATAGTATTTTGAACTCTACACCAACTTTACACCAAATGAAAAAGACTTCCGATGTGGTTTTCAAATTTCTTACGATCCGTAAAAAATAGGGGTACAGGCATTTAACCTGTACCCCTAAAGCATATCAAATGGCACGAATTCTCTATGCCATGAACCAAGTATAAAACTTGGGTGGGTTCATCACCCTAAATTAATACAAGAACGCATTTTCTTCCAAGCATTTGTCATATGTCTTGAGAATATGCTTTGTGGTTGCCTCAGTCATATGATTCTTGAAATTCGGATGATCCTTACAATACTGATTATACTCAGTGATGCTTTGTAAGATTTCATCAAAATGTTCTTTACTATGTCGCTGATCTGGACTATGTAAAAGTTCATCACCAAAGTGTAAAATGCGAATCCGGGCAGCTTTTGCATTCCGTTCATCTTCCTCGTCACGCAATTTTAATACATCGGCCTCCAGTTGATTTACCTTTTCCAAGACTTCACCATTGATTGCTCTGCCAATAGTTTTTGCAAGCCAAGACCAAGGATTAATTTTAATTTTAGACACTTCCAAAAATGTAGACAAGACTGCAACTACAAGTGCAATATAGCCGACCAACTGCCCAAGCTGAATCTCAGAAATCTTTTCTAACATTTTCACCACCTTCCTTTCCTACATTTCAATTAAGTAGAAGAAATTTCAGTAGTAACTTCTGGATCGCCAACTTGGTTAGCATCATAAATTGTAGTGCTTTTTACGATGGTTACGCCACTATCTTTTACGACCTCAATACCTTCCTGAATGTCCTCGATTGCATTCTTAACACTTTCAGCATCAACCTTACCTTCAGTAATAATATAAGTCATAACAGACATAACAGATACAACAGCACCAGCAACAGTGCTAATTACATTTTCATCTAAGCCAAACACCATCGCTAAACCAGTCACAACACCAGCCACAGCAGCCCACAATTTACGGCTCGACAGCTTACGAATCATGTTATTCATAGAATCAACCTCCCTTAAATCTGAGGACTTTCATCAAAGTCCTTTTCTACAAAACCAGCCGCTTCAGCAGCGGCAAATTTAATTCCTACACCATTAGCACCAGTATTTTCATGTTCACTTTTATGAACAATGCTATTTAACACAATGCTTGCCGCTGTACCCATTGGAGCAAATACAGCAGTATAGCAAGCTAAAGCACCCATGTACTGATATTCAATACTTTTTAATGCAAGATAAAACCCGCCCATAAGACCAGCACATAAAAATGCCATAATCAAAAGGGCGAGTAGGTTCGTAAAACCAATATGAAATTTCTTTTTACGTCTACGTCTTGTTTTCTTTTTCCCCCGCTCTACCCTAATGACCATAATTACACCTTACCCATCATCTTAGCAAAGCGATAGAACAATGCCGCTGCCTGTTCACGTGTCAACTGATCTGCCCACATATAATTCGGCTGACCGTCTGGCAATGCACCACTACCAGCAATCAGGCCACAACTAATTGCCCAATCACGTGCTTCTTGACTCCACGTACCACAGTCATTATCTTGCAATGCCTTACGTTGTTCTGTGATAACATCCTTACAAATTTCCTTGACACGCTCATCAGTCATATCATCATCCTCCATTTCATTTGTCTGTTGATTAAGTAAAGTTGCCACATCATTACGAACATCATTCATGGTCTTACCGAACTTCGGGAACCAATGTAATACATCACCATGATTAGAACCTAATCCAAGCTGGTAACTGTCTTGGTGGCACAGAATTGTTGGCACATTGATATTGCCATATTTCACGGTTCCATGCGGATCAATATTAAACATCTTGCAAAGATAAGCTGTAATTTCACACGCTTCTTTATAAACCTTATTGAAATAATCCCGGTCATTCAAAGCATCTTCACAAATCTCAAATTGAATCCATCCATTATTACAAGAACCATTTTTACCACTACCACAACCCCAAGGCCGATAATTCCAAGGCATAGTTTGAATAGTTGTAACCGAACCGTCTGCCAATTTTCCAACCCAACAATTTAACCCGGCTTGATGTTCAGTATGGTTCCAATCGTTGCCTCCAGTATTTTTACCAAGCAACTGCATTAACTGATTGTAGTTTGGATCACCAGCACTTGGCTGAACATATCGCTTCAAGTTTGGATT
>CAJUGU010000128.1 GCA_910586105.1 uncultured Eubacteriales bacterium
GGACCCCGGTCCTGCGCGGACGGCGCCAAAGGGACGAGTCCCTTTGGAATCCCTTCTGCGGGCGGGACCGGTGCGGTCAAAGCCGTTTCTGCTGAGGCTTCGTCCCGCCAAAAGGACGGCGGGACGAAGCGGCAGGTTCGGTAAAATTTTGGAATGTGAGTTGATTAGAGATTGCCTGCCGGGGTCAGAAGAACTTGGACAGGAAGGTCCATGCGGAATACACGTTGAATACTACGATGATCGCGCCGATCACGGTCGTATACCATTTGTTCGCGAAGGCGCCTGCGAACGACTTCCGGCAGGTGAAGAACACGAGGAGCGCGATGATGACGAGCCCGCCGACGTTCAGCGCGCCCATGAAATTGACGAGCAGGCTGAGCGCGCTGCCGCCGGAGAGGCCGCCCAGCAGGCTGATCGCGATGCTGATGAGGATGAACCACCGCACCTTACGGCTGGTCTGGTCCTCGCTGATGCGGAACATGGAATTGATGCAGTAGGACGAAAGCGTGCTCATGCCGCCGATCGTGGTGAACACTGCGCCCCAGAAACCTGCGATGAAGATATAGGTCGCGAAGCTGCCCGCGATGGGTTCCAATGCGGTCGCGGCTTGCAGCGCCGAGGAGACCTCCACGCCTGCGGGCTTCAGCACCGCTGCGCCCGAAAGGAAGATGCCAAGGCTGAAGATGGTGAACATCCCGGCGAAAATGGTCTGATCCCACTTGATATAATGCAGCGTTTTCGGCTGATCCCAATGCTGGTTTTTCACGGAATAGGAATACCACAGCGCCGAGGTGCCGGGGGCGGAGCCGCCGATGATGCCTGCGACGACGGTCGCCGCGCCCGACGGGATCTTAGGGACGATGCCGCTTGCAAGGTCGGAGAAGCTCGGGCGGACGACGAAAATATTGATGAAGAAGATCGCCGCCATGAAGAAGCACATCAGCGACGCGATCTTGACGACGCGGTTGTTGGAGGCGAACACATACAGGTAGGCGATCGCCGCGATAGTGACGACGAACGCGATCGGGCCGAACGATTCGCCGAAGATGATCGAGCTGAGCTGCATCATGGTAGAGCCCTGGCTGTAAATGACCATGTTCCAGGTGAGCAGCACCACCGCGAACAGGATGACCGACAGCGCCCGGCCGATCTTCCGCTCAATGAGGTCATACACGGTCAGCCCGGAGACTGCCGTCGCTTTCGCGCCGATATAGGCGACAAAGCCGCACATGACGCCGCTGAGCAGAATGATCCACAGCAGGTCGTAGCCGAACAGGGCGCCGCCCTGGATACAGGAAGTCGCCGTGCCGGGGCCCATTGAGGTCGAGCAGATCATAGACGCGGGGCCGACGAACGCGAGCACGTAGGCCAGCTTGGTGAAGAGATTCCCCTTTGGCAGGGCAAAATCCGCAACGTCTTTTTGAGGGGGCAGGTTTGCCATTTCATTTCCTCCTCGCATAATAATGATTGGATATCCTTGGTTTACCGGGTCACGAGATCGCGCACGACCGTGCGCCCGGGCGCGGGTGACAGACGGAGCTCTGAAAAGCCCCGTACCGGGGTGATGCAGGCGAGCCGCACCTTGCCGTTGACCGACAGCGAACACCGTCCGCAAATGCCGTGATCGCAGACGCTGTGATGATAGTAGGCGAGCGTCGGGTCGCAGCGCTGCGACAGATAGCCGAGCAGGCCCATCACGGTAAGCCCTTCGCAGGCCTCGTCCGCGACGGTGAACGCATCCGTGCGGGTTTCGGCGGTGTCCGGGTTATACCGGTCGATCCAGATCTTCATTTGAGAAGCCCCCCTTCCTTAACGTTTATAATGGAGCCCGGGATCCAGGAAGTATTCGATCACGTTTGCCCGGCTCCCCGTTGGCAGCGGCATGGTGGTAACGGTCGGCCTGCGGGCCTCGGTCGCCATCCGGCCGTTTTCCTGCCGGTGTACATACTTGAGCAGGTAATGGTCGTGGTCGACCGCCGGGAAGTCCGAACGGATATGGCACCCCCGGCTTTCCTTCCGCTCGATCGCGGCGCGGATACCGGCCTCGCAGCAGGTGAGCAGGTTTTCCGTTTGCAGCGCGCCGATCCATTCGAGGTTGTAGGCGCGGCTTTTGCCCTTCAGCGTGACCGACTGCCATTCGTCCTGGAGCTCCCGGATCCGCCGGAGCGCCGCTTCCAGCGTTCCGCCGCTCCGGATGACCCCGAATCCCCGGTCGCACGCGGCTTGTACATCGTGGAACAGGGCGACGGGGTTCCTGCCGTTTTGATGCTCGAACAGGCCGAACAGCTTTTCCAGGCAGGCGTCCGCCTGCTGTCCGTCGAGCGCGGGGAGATCGGAGCCTTTCGCATAAGCCGCCGCGTTGATCCCGGCGCGCATGCCCTGGCACATCATTTCGACCAGCCCGTCGCCGACGCGGCAGGCGCCGAAGACGCCGCTCCCCGCTTCGCCCGCAACGTACAGCCCGCCGACGCAGGTCTCCATCTGCGCGTTGATCTCGACGCCGCCCATGCAGTATTCCGCGCCGATACCGACCTCGATCGGTTCGTCCTGGAACAGCATCCGTTCGACCTCGGCAAGGCTTTCGCCCTTATAATAGCCGTGCCGGTGCCAACGGTCGAAGCGGCTGTAAAACAGCTTCAGCCCGGCTTCCTTTTCCGCGCGGGTGTTTTCGGAATAATCGTAGAAGAAACCGCCGTTCGGCCCGGCAAGCCCCTTTGCGGCGGCGTGCCCGAAGTAGTACGAAGCGACGAGCTTGCTCAGCTTGCCGCCGCGCGACAGGCGGACGACCTCTTCGGGGATCGGCAGCGGATCGCCGTTGCAGTCGCGGATGGTATACTTTAAATTCCGCATGTTGTATTCAAATACATACGGGTAGATCGAGCCCTTCATCTCGCGCGGGACGACCGCCGTAGGGAACGAAAGGATGAATTCCATATCGGCCAGCCGCGCGCCCGCGCGGTAAGCCATAGCGGGGCCGTCGCCGGTCATATCGGTGACGGTATTGTTTTCGGAGAAGGGCATATACCCGCCCGTGCCCAAAACGACCGCGGCCGCGCGGAACAGGATCGCTTCCCCGGTGTAAAGATCGATGCCGGCCGCCCCGCAGACCTTCCCGCCGCTGGTCAGCAGCTCTACGACCGCCGTATCCTCAAGGCATTCGATCCCGGGGGTCTCGCGCAGCCCTTGCAGCAGGGCCTTGTTGAACACAAGGCCGGAGGCGATCCAGTTGGCGGGCGGGCAGCAGAAGAGGTCGAGCCCCGCGCGCTCCGCCCAGCCTAAGTAATCGCGGACGGCCAGCGGGCCGTCGTCGACATACTGCCGCGCCAGATCCTGGTCGGCGAGATAAAAGGATTCCTTTACGATACAGTCGAAAAGGCGTTCTTTGGTGAAGGACGGGTCGGCATGCTTGAGCTTGAGCAGGTTCTTGCCGCTTTCCCCGTCCACGCCGAAGCCGCCGCCCGCCATGATGGCGTTGCCGCTCGCGCCGATCTTCCCCTTGGAGACCAGCACGGCGCGCGCCCCTTCGCGGGCCGCATAGACCGCCGCCGTGATCCCGGCCCCCGAGCCGCCGACGGCCAGCACGTCAGCTTCTACGATGCGTGCGAATTTCATCCGCCACCTCCGCTTTCCATGCCCGCGTAAGGGGGCATTGCGTCATAATCGATATCGGCATATTCGAGCACCAGCTCGCGCGCCGCCTTGCCGTATTCCCGTTCGTAGTCGTCGAGCGCGCGTTCGATCGCGGCCTCGCCGTCCTTGCCGAACGCGCCGGCGATTGCGTCCCGCATCGCGGCGAAGATGTGCCCGGTGTGGTATTCCCACGGCATTTTTGCCTTGCTGCCAATCTTCTTCCGCTTTTCGGCGAAAGCCTCCATACGCTCTTCGGGAACGCAGCAGCCGCAGAAGGTAAAGTCGCAGCATTCGTCACCCAACGCGCGGTTAGCGAGCAGCTTGAGCTCCATGCCGTTATAGCCGCGCGCAAGCGCCGCGTCGACGTCCTTGCAGTAATATTTGCCGTATTCCAGCAGCCCGCGCTTGCTCCATTCGGTGTGCCAGGGGCAGCGGTGGTTTTCCATGCGCACTTCTGGGGAATAGGCCGGGAAGCGTAGATCCATCTGCCCGGGGAAGGCCTCCCACTCGCCGTAAACGAGGTAGTTTTCGACGTCGAGCGGGTAGCCGTCGGACTGCGTGCGCAGCGCCATACGGCGGCCGCGCTGCTCGCCATACCGGACGACGCCCGCGGTGACGGCTTCCCGGCCCGCGTCGCCGAAGGCGTCGATCGTGTGCTTCGCGAGGTACGCGAACAGCATTGCGTGATGGGACGCCGACGATAAAATGATATCCATGCCAAATGCCTCCTTCAATGAAAGATTTTCAATAGCGCGTTAGGGAAAGGCCATGCATAACGCGTTTTAGTCCAGCTGCTGCATCTGTTCAAGGTACGCCTGCAAAAACCGCAGGATCTCCTGCTGCGCGTCCTCTGCGAGCTGGTCGCCGTAGGCTTTCATCGCGCGGTCCATCGATTCGTGGTAGCGCTTGTGCCCTTCATATGCCTGCACGCCCAGCTCGGTCAGGTGAAGGTAGACCTCCTTCTGGTTGCTGACGTATTTGTAACGGCGCATCAGCCCCATTTTTTCCATTTTCGCGACGCTTTTCGAGACCGCCCCCCGCGTCACGCCCAGCTGGCGGGAAAGCTCTGTCAGGTTCACCGTGCTGTTGGTCGCGATGCACTCGATCGCGTGTACCTCGGAGGGGTACAGCTCGACCCCTGGACAATATTCATGCTTTGAACGTTGCAGGTTCGTATAACAGTTCAGCAGCCTTATGATGATGGCCTCTGCTTCTGCGTGAAACCGGCTCATCCGATCCCTCCCTTCAACTTTTTGTTTCCTGGTAAACAAATCATAACACGATGTGTGGCAAATGTCAATTCGATTTCAATAAGTTTTAAATGATTGTAGGAACAACCGAAAAAACGGTTATTGATTTATGCATTATTACAGAAACAGAGGGTGACGCGCAACCAACCGGAAAATATCGTTTGTAATATCACGATTCCAGATAAATAATTTCTCGGGAAAGTATTTGCGGGGGAACGTTGCAGCTTCAGCAGGGGGGGCCTGGCGGAGGTGATAACCTTCGATTATCCGCAATCTTTTCGTGAGCGATCAAAAGTTATGGATTTGGCGGATAACCGCAGGGGCAAGCCGTTTTTGGTACGGCTTGCGGTATGGATTTTCGTGAATGAAGGATAATATACTATTATCCTTCCTTTGTCAAGTGTATATTTCACAAAAAGAACCACCGGGAATTGTACTCTTTGCACAGTTTCCGGTGGTTTATTGTCCAAAATCGTCCAATTTTGGATAAAAAACCGGCGGCGAATGAAGGATAATAGTATATTATCTTCACATAGGGGAGTTATCCACCGTTTCTCCCCTTGCGAGTAACCCAACAGTTCGATAACACGGGAGGTGTTTGGCTATGCTGTCATTGACCGTCCGAGAGGGCGATTATGTGACCATTGGCGACGAGGTCGTCGTACAGGTTCTGAAAGCCGGGGATACCTTCCGGCTCGCGATCGACGCGCCAAGATCCATGCAGATCGAACGCGCGAAGGTTTACGAGTTGAAAAATGATGCGCCGGAATGTATCCGACGCGTACAGCAAAAACCCCTGCGCCAGGCGGTGAAAGGGCAACGGGCTTGAAGCGGGTTTAGATGCCTGCGCAAAGGTTCGGTTTTACGAATTCAACATAATTATATTGGATTTGCGCCTGCAAAGCGTTCCGGGATCGCGCGCTGACAACGGTTTTTGAAGGATAAAAATCGCAGCCGGAAGGATTTCGGCTGCACAGGACAAATACAAGGAGTGTTTTTCATGCTGCGTTTTTCCATGAAGATCGGCCAATATTTTACCGTCGGCGACGACACCGTCGTTCAGCTCGACAACCTGACTGGCGAACGCGTCCACTTAACCATCAACGCCCCCCGTGAGATCCCGATCCTGCGTGGTACCGTTTTGGAGCGGGAAGGCGGAAAACGTCCGGACTGTGTGACGGGGCCTTCGCCGCGTTATATCCGGCAGCTGCAATGGAACGGCGCGAAGAAAAAGGCATTATCCGAAATGCGCGACACCCTCGCGCAGATGGGCGACAGCCCGGAAACCCAGCTTTTGCGGGAAAAGCTCGATTACATTTTTCCGCAGTAAACCATTGCTTTCATGCAGCCGACGGGCTGTTTGAAATAGACCATGCGCTGTGCCATACCTGCGTCCGGAAGCCGGAAGGTCAGCGCTCCGCCCCGTGCCGGGAAAAGGAAGTTCCGGCACACCGGAAACCAAATTTATAATCCTGATTTTTAGAAAGGAAGCATTAAGATGAGGATTCAACACAACATTATGGCGATGAACGCCTACCGCAACTACACAAACAACGTTTCTGCGATGCAGAAGAACCTGGAAAAGCTCTCTTCCGGCTATAAGATCAACCGCGCGGGCGACGACGCCGCGGGTCTTGCGATTTCCGAGAAAATGCGCGCTCAGATCACTGGTCTGGAGACTGCGCAGAAGAACGCCAAGGATGGCATTTCGCTTGTTCAGACCGCTGAGGGCGCGTTGACCGAGGTCCACGATATGCTGAACCGTATGGTCACGCTGGCGACCCAGTCTGCCAATGGCACCTACGACAACGAGACTGACCGTGTGCAGCTCCAGAAGGAACTGGATCAGCTGCGTTCGGAAATTGACCGTATCGCGGACAGCTCGAACTTCAATGGCATCAAGCTACTGGACGGCTCTATGGACGCTGAGGGCATCTCCGCCACTTACGAAAAAATGTCCAACGATGATATCATCAAGCTGCTGCTGGCCGAGGGCAAGGATCAGAGCAGCGTAAAGCTCGGCTCGGAGACACAGCTCGAAGCAAGCGCTGCCGATAATGCAGGCCGTCCCGCATTCAGCGTGGAACTGGACGGTATGAAGCATACCGTAAAGGATCCTGCCACCGATACGCTGACCATCACCATCGGCGATCAGGAGGTCAAGGCTACAAAGACGCTTGCAGAACTGGGCTATAAGGCTGGCGACCAGCTGAAAGGCGTTGATCTGGCAAAGGCGTTTGATGGCGCGGCCGTAAAGCTGGGCGACGATCAGCTGGAATTCACCGCTACGGTCAGCGGGACCCGCATCAATTTCACGCCTACCGATCCTTCCGCAGTAAAGGGCCAGGTCAACGAGCATCTGGATGTAACCGTGAACTTCGGTTCTACCGCGGCGGCTGAGGCTGGCAAAGCTGGTGAGTATTCCTTTACAGTTGGCACCGCCTATGGCGCTGGTGATATTCTCGAGATCGGCGGCAAAACGATTTCGTTCTATGACAGTAGCGTTGCTGGCGCAGAGGTTCCGGAAGGCGATGCGATTGACGTAGCTGCTGGCAAGGCTGGCGCGGCTGATGATGCCGCCAAGCAGATGAGTGCGATTGCGAAGCTGTTCGAGAACGATTCCACTTGGAGTGTAAAGGCAGACAACGACAATAACCCCACTAAGCTGACCTTTACCCAGCTGAAAGCAGACGCTGAGAACCCGCTTACCGTCGTCTCGAAGCAGACTGGCGAAACCACAGGTACTTTGGCTGCGTCCACCAAGACAGCGGAAGCGGGCGAAGCCACCAAGGGTATCTATGACTATAACATCGGTACAAACTTTGCGGCGGGTGACCAGCTTGTTATTGATGACAAGGTTATCAGCTTTGTTGCCGCTAACGCTGATGCTTCTAAGAATCAGGTCAATATCGGCGCAGATGAGGCAGCGACCGCAAAAGCAATTGCGGAACTGCTGAAGGATGGTACAGCCAACTACACGGTGGAAGCCCGTGCCAATAACCTGTGCCTGACTCAAAAGGTAGGCGCTACGGATGCTACTGGCCCGAGCCTGATCGCAAGTAAGGCCGGTACGGCTGCTGCCCTTCCGTCTGTGACCGGCAATGCAGAAAGCGGCTGGACGGTTTCCGTCAGCTCTGCTAATGTGGGAGCTCTTGCCAATGGTGAATCACTGACCATTGCGGGCGTAGACATTGCCATTAAGAACACCGGTGCTGGCGCTACTGATATCAACATTGCCGCTAGCGGTGACGACACTGTGGAAAAAGTTGCCGCAAAGATTGCTGCGGCGCTGAAGGCAGATGGAACGGCTAATACCGCTTTCGATATCAAGGACAATGGCGATGGTACACTTACTATCACGCAGAAGGCTGGTCAGACCGCAGAAGTAGGTCCTGCGACGGTTAAGACCGCTGCCGCAGCTGGCGGTGCAATTGGTGGTGCCGGCGGCGCTCCCTCTACTGTGATTCAAGCGGGCGCAGATGCCGATCCTGAGAAGTCCGAAATGATCATTACCAAGCCGTTTGCGAATGGCGACCAGATCACTTTCACTGACGATCAGGGCAACAATCTCACGATTAAGTTTGGCACTGGCGCTGGCGAAGTTGACGCTACAACCGCCACTACTGCTGCTGCACAGGCTACTGCTATTGCAGCTCTCACCAACAATAAATTAGGTGATTTCACAATCAGCGGAAGCGGCAGCAACATTGTGATTCAGCAGACCAAGGGCGGCGTAGGCGACACCAGCACGGTTACAGCCGAAATCACCAAGGCTTCCACTGGTGCAGCCACTGTTACGGAAGATACAAAGGCGGTTTCCCCCTCTGCTCCGGACGGCGAAAAGGGCAGCTGGAACGTAGGTACCGTCGATATCCGTCTGAACACCAGCGGCACTGGCGACCGGCTGGCCAACACGGTTTTGGATTTGAGCGGCAAGCTGACCGACGGCACAAAGATTACGCTGGGCAAGGAAGAGTATATCATTGCCGTAGGTGAAGACAGCGCATTTGCCAACGCTGCCAACGCAGTAAAGGTAGGCGAAAACGACACCGAGGAAGTGATTGCAAGCAAGCTGACCGAAGCGGCTGCCAAGAATGGTACTTTCTCTGTCGGTCATCGCGCGGGCACTGCCCAGATCACCCTCCAGCAGTTGGAAGCGGCTAAGGACAGCACCGATATGGAGACTATGGATAAGCTGGCAAGCTATATCGGGGTGTCTACGGTTAAGGCAGGCACAGAGGCTACTGCCGGTCAGGGCTTGACCCTCCAGATTGGCGCTACTGCTGAAGACTTCAACCAGCTGAAGGTCAATATCAAGGATATGCACGCGACTGCGCTTGGCCTGGATCAGATTTCGATTGCCACTCAGGAAGCGGCTGGTAAAGCTGTCGATGTAATTAAGGCAGCGATCAACCAGGTATCTGATGTTCGCGGCACGCTGGGTGCAACCCAGAATCGTCTTGACCACACCATCAACAACCTGTCCGTCATGACTGAGAATATTCAGGACGCGGAATCCACAATCCGCGATACCGACGTGGCTGCCGAAATGATGGCGTACACCAAGAACAACATCCTGATTCAGTCCGCGCAGGCGATGCTGGCGCAGGCCAATCAGGTTCCGCAGGGCGTTCTCCAGCTGCTCCAGTAATCCAGAATCGGAACGGATACGTTCTGAAACCAATCGCGTAATCCCTATGTTTCAGGGGGCGGGGTTCCGCCCTGCCCCCTGTTTTTTATGAAAAGGGGCTTAAATGTAAACAATCAGCGGGGACCGGGCCATGGTCGCTGCACGACGTAGAAAAGGAGAATTGTATGACACCGAATGAATTTGCACGTACCTCGCAATATAACTATTTGTACGAAGGCATTATGACTACCTTCCCTGCGTTGAAAAACCTGACCGATACCCGTTTTCAATATGTCGCGTCCCCTATGTCCGCCGAGTGGACGAATCAGTCCTATGATATTTTTTATGGATTGGCAGACGCCGCGCCTGGCGAAGCGGGCGGTTTTTATACGGTAGGAAGCGGGCATATTTCCGAAGCGTATGCGAACCTGATTAACAGCGTCGCGCTTTCGCTTGGCGAAAATGACCCGGCGTATCAAAAGCTGCTCGATCAGTTCAACACGACTGTTAAATTATATAATCAGAAGTATCAGGAAGCGGTCGACGCCTATATCCTGCAAAAATCGCAGGGCTCGACCGATGCCGGATCGGTCACGGAGTGGCTGCAAACGCCTGCGGGCAAGGCGTATCAAAAGGCGCTTGCGCAGTTCGACAAGCAAATGGACGATTATTCGGCGGCGATGGAAAAGATCGTCGAAAAGATCGGCGAACCGCTTTCCAGCGCACAGAAGGGCTTGCTTACCGATCAAATGAGCTTTGTGGACGGCACAAAGCAGGTCATTACCATCCCGCGCACGATCATTGGCGGCGATTTACAGGGCGATATTTTGCGGTGGCAGAAGCTGGCCAGCAATTACAAGGCGGGTATCAGCGTCGGCTTTGACCTCGACGTTACCATGAACAAGGACACGCAGCTGAGTACCGATTGGACGGCCACTCTTGACGTATCCACAAAAATCCGTCCCTGCCATCCGGTGGAGATTGAGCAGAAGCTGAATATTCAGCGTATTCTGCTGGATGAACATTACAGCATGAACTTGAAGGCGATCGGCTGCAATACCTACCCGATCACGCGCGGTATCTGGTATCAGGATACCTTTGTGCGGGGCGACATGAAAATATATGAATCCGGCACGTTCAGAATCTCGGATTTCTTCGGGCCGAAGGGCGTACTGCGCCTGATCCCGACCATGATGCTGGTGGTTTACCATCCGATCATTGAACTGACGGTTTCGACGAAAACCTATAAGCAGGAGATCAGAGAGCAGCTCAAAGCGTATACCGGGCCGTTTACGTTCTTCGGCCTTGAATTCGACGCGAGTAAAGCGCCCAAGGTATTGGAGAAGGAAGAGGTCACGACCCTCACGCTGGAAGTCGCGGATACCCAGCCCGCGCAGCTGTTGGGCGTGATATCGGTGGACAAGACCACGGTAAAATAAAACTTTTAAGTTCGGAAATTCCGGCGGGATGGGGAAACTCTCCCGCCTTTTTTGCATATCCATTCTTTCGAGCAGATAGCCGAGTGCTCCATCCAGCCAGGAACCGAACTCGTCCCTTGGCTGGATTTCCGCATGGCCGCGTTATCGTCCTTGCCCTGCGAAAATCCTGCTCCAAGTCCAAATACGATTCCTGACCGGATGGAGCGCGAGTGCGTTTTGCATGAACGGCAGCTTGCATAATACGCTTCCACCATGCAAAGCAACTCCCAAAAACGGCATGATTGAAAAGGGCCTTCGTTTGATATGCTCCCTCTATGAAAGACAGTGAAATAACAAAACACTGTCATCATA
>CAJUGU010000129.1 GCA_910586105.1 uncultured Eubacteriales bacterium
AAGGGATTCCAAAGGGACTCGTCCCTTTGGCGCCGTCCGCGCAGGACCGGGGTCCGGGGCAGGGCCCCGGCGTTGTGCCGCAGACTCCGCCCCCCAACCAACCTATCCCAGGTGGAAACGCCCGCCGGCAAGGCGCCGGGGCGCTTCCATCCATCATAGACAGGAGGCCAACCGTTATGGAACTCAAAAACCGGACCGCCGTCGTGACCGGCGCCAGCTCCGGCATCGGCAAGACGATCGCCCGCTTCTATCTGGACGAAGGCGCGCAGGTCTATGGCTGCGGGCTGGACGCCGACGCGGGCCTTTCCCATCCGCACTTCGCCTATCAGCAGGCCGACGTCTGCGACGAACGGCAGGCGGCGGCGGTCGTGAAAGGCTGCGCGGAACGCTTCGGCGGCATTGATATCCTCGTCAACTGCGCGGGCGTGACCGGGATCGGCACGATCGATAATACCCCGGTCTCGGAATTCCGCCGCCAGTTCGAGGTCAACGTCTTCGGCGTGTATACCATTACAAAGGCGGCGATCGACACCCTCCGCCGCTCCGAACATGCGGCGGTTGTTAACATCGTTTCCGAGCTGGGCGTCAAATGTATCCCAGAGCGGGTCGCCTACTGCCCGTCCAAAGCAGCGGTCGAAATGCTCACCCGCTGCCTCGCGGTCGACTGCGGCCCGCGCGTGCGCGTCAACGGGATCCTTCCCGGGCTGACCGAGACCCCTATGACCCGGATGCGCTACGAGGACGCCCCCGACCCCGAGGCCGAACGGGAAAAGACCCGCAGCCGCTACGTCCTCAAGCGCATGTGTATGCCGGAGGACGTCGCCCACGGGGCCGTGTTCCTCGCGTCCGACCGCGCGTCGTTCATCACCGGCGATATGCTCGCCGTCTGCGGCGGCGGGCAATTCATCACCTGCCAGTAAAGGAGGGCGCTGCTATGACAATCCTTGAAGAAGCACGCGCGCTGCGCGCGTATTTGACCGGCCTGCGGCGGGATCTCCACCGCCATCCGGAACTCAGCTGGCAGGAAACGCGCACGCAGGCGCTCATCTGCCGCGAACTGGACGGGCTGGGCATCCCCTACGAAAAGGCCTGCGGCACCGGCGTCCTCGCCGAACTGCACGGCGCAGGCGATGGGCCCGCCGTCGGGCTGCGGGCGGATATGGACGCGCTGCCGATCGCGGAGCAGAACGACTGCGCGTACCGTTCCGAAACCCCCGGCGTTATGCACGCCTGCGGGCACGACTGCCACGTGGCGATGCTGCTCGGCGCCGCGCGGATCCTGAAAGCGCGCGAAGCCGAGCTCCGCGGCACGGTCAAGCTGATCTTCCAGCCCGCCGAAGAGGTCATCGAAGGCGCGCGCGCGATGTGTACGCTGCCCCAGCTCGCAGATCTCGACCGCGTGTTCGGCGCGCACGTATGGATCGACCTTCCGGCCGGGCGGCTGTCGGTCGAGGAAGGCCCCCGGATGGCGAGCGCCGACAACATCGAACTGACCATCCGCGGCAGGAGCGCCCACGGCGCGCGGCCCCATGAAGGCGTCGACGCGATCGCCGCCGCGTGCGCGGTGGTCGGCGCGCTGCAAACCGTGGTCAGCCGCCGCGTCGACCCGCTCGACGCGGCCGTCGTAACGATCGGCGCCATCCAGGGCGGCACGTCGCCCAACGTGATCGCCGACGAGGCGCGGCTTTCCGGCACCGTGCGCTCCTTCCGACCGGAGGTGCGCGACGCGGTCGAAAAGCAGCTGGAAACGGTCGCCTGCACGACGGCGGCGGCTTATGGCGCGGCGTGCGAGTTCAAATACCGCCGCTGCACCCCCGCGACGGTCAACGAACCGGTCTCTACCGCGATCGCTCGGCGGGCAGCGGTGCGGCTGTTCGGCAGGGACGCGCTCCTGCACCTCGAAAAAACCACCGGCGGCGAGGATTTCGCATGGTTCCTTGAACGCGCGCCCGGATGCTACCTGTTCATCGGCGCGCGCAACGAAGGCAAATGCTATCCGCACCACCACGGGTGTTTTGACATTGACGAAGAGGCGCTGGTCAACGGCGCCGCTATGCTGGCCCAGCTCGGGCTGGACGCTGGAAAGGAGTCAGAATGAGCGACAAGATCAATTTCGCAGCCACGTTCAACAAGACAAAGGCGGAACTCCTCGCGATGGACGAGACCGAGTTCCGCGCCCGGTTCCGGGAACGCTGTCACCACACGCTGGAAATCCAGGTCTACGCGAACGCTTACCGCGGCAGGGCGCTCGATCCGGAGCAGCCCAAGACCGTGCGGCTGTTCCTCGCCGTCTGGGAAGAACGCGGGCTCCCGAAGGATCTGCCGGAGTATGTGTTCGCAGCCAAAATGCTGTCCTTTGCGGAAGCCCTGATCCGCGGGGAGCCCATCGACCTGAGCCCCTACCGTCCCGCGCCTTTGTCCGCCGAAGAGCTGCAAGGCTTTGAACGGGTGCTGTATGAACGCCGTTCGGTGCGCGAATGGAAGCCCGATCCCGTCCCGGACGAAACGATCCGGAAGGTGCTGGACGCGGGGCTGTGGGCGGCGCACGCCTGCAACCTGCAATCGATCCGCTACCTGGTCATCCGCGAGGAGAACGCCCCCGGCCTGTTCCGGGGCAGCGATATCCCGGGCGGGCCCATCCACATCGTCGTGCTTCAGGACATGCGCGTCTACCGCGCGAACCCGGTCATGCCGGAATCCAACCAACTGCTGGACGCCGGGGCCGCCGCGCAGAACCTGGTGCTCGCAGCGCATGCGAACGGGCTGGGCGGCTGCTGGCTGACCTTCACCAGCGAACCGATGAAGCAGCGGATCCGCGAGCATGCCGGCCTGCCGGAGCACCTCCGCATGACGACCTATGTCGACGTAGGGTTCCCCGACCAGCAGCCCTACCCGCCGCAGCGGCTTTCGGCCGACGAGGCGGTATTCCTCTGGAAATAAACCGGCCTCGCCTGCAAGGGCCTGTCACCACAGCGCCCCCAAGCGCCGGGCGGCGGCCCTGCCGGCCCCAGGACAGGCTCCAAGTTTTAGCGAAAGGATGCCCGATATGGAGCGTAACTTATATGAAAACTGCCTGACGATCCTGAAAAACGAACTGATCGTCGCACTGGGCTGCACCGAGCCGATCGCGATCGCCTATGCGGCGGCGCGGGCGCGGGAAACGCTGGCGGATACGCCGGTACAGTGCGTTGTACGGTGCAGCGGAAATATCGTAAAGAACGTCATGGGCGTGACCGTGCCGAACTCGGGTGGGATGCGCGGCATCGATACCGCCGCAGTGCTCGGGATCGTCGGCGGCGACCCCGCCCGGGAACTGCAAGTGCTCGAAAACGTGACCCCGGAGCACATCGAAAAGACGAAGGCGCTGCTTCGGGAGGGCTTTTGCACCTGCGAGCTGGCGGCTGACGTGGAAAACCTGTATATCGAGGTGTCCCTGAAAGGCGCGGCAGGCCACACCTCCGCCGTCGAGCTGCGCGACCGCCACAGCAATATTACACGGATCGCCCGGGACGGCAAGACCCTGTTTTCCGGCCTCCGGGAGCAGACGCTGGAACAGGGCGACAAATCTTTGCTGACCGTGGAAACCATCCTTGCCTTCGCCGACGAAGCCGCGTTAAGCGACATCGAGGGGCCGATCGCGCGGCAGATCGAATACAATACCGCCATTTCCAACGAGGGCCTGACCGGCTGCTACGGCGCGCAGGCCGGACGGGTGCTGCTGCACACCGGGCGGCCGGACGACCTGCGCACCCGGGCAAAAGCCGCCGCAGCAGCCGGCAGCGACGCCCGTATGAGCGGATGCCCCCTTCCGGTCGTCATCAACTCCGGCAGCGGCAATCAGGGGATCACGATCACCATGCCGCTGGTCGAATACGCCAAGGCTTACGGCGTCGGCCAGGAACGGCTGTACCGTGCGCTCGCCGCCGCAAACCTCATCGCCGTCCATCAAAAAAAGTATATCGGGAGCCTGTCCGCCTATTGCGGGGCGGTCAGCGCCGCGTGCGGCGCAGGCGCAGGCATCGCCTATATGCTCGGCGGCTCCTACGAGCTGATCTCCCGCACGATCACCAATACCATCGCGACGATCGGCGGTATGGTCTGCGACGGCGCAAAGCCTTCCTGCGCGGCAAAGATCGCTTCGGCAGTCGAATGCGCGCTGCTCGGCCTGTCCCTTGCGCAGGAGGGGCACGTATTCCAGCCCGGCGAAGGGATGGTCAAGGAAACCGTCGAACAGACGATCGAAAGCATTGGCCGCATGGGCCGCGTCGGGATGCATGAAACCGATATCGAGATCTTGAATATCATGCTTGGCAAGTGAGATCCCGCCCGGCCTGCAAGGCCATGAAACACAGCGGCCTGCCCGGCAGCGCTTTCCCGCATCCGCGAGGGCAGAGGGCTATCCTGAAAACAACGCTCTTCAAAGCCGTCGGCAGGAACCTTTTCCGCCGCCGATTTTGGCGAAGATCCTTCCTTTGGGTGGATCAAAGCGGCTTTGCGCCGCAGGCAGACGGCAAAGGCCGGTCTGGCATCCCATCAGGTATTTTACGGCGCGCTATCAATACGCGTCCGAACGCGCAAAAATCCGGCGGGCGGCAGTCTGATCAGGCTGCCGCCCGCCGTTTTTTCATCCCTTTCTTACGAAAGGGGAAAACGCCTTTTTCAACAGAGCTTCTTTTGAAAATATTCCAGGATGTCCCGACGCGTAACGATCCCCATGAAGATTCCGCGCCCGTCGACCATCGGTACAAAATTTTGCTGCATCGCCATTTGCATCAGATCTTCCATGCGCGCGTCCACCGTGATCGGCCGGTTGTCCGACTGGCGCGGCAGTTCGCGCAGATCGATGTACTCGGTTTCCGCCATGTCAATCAGCTCATAACGCAGGAGGAACCGGAGGAAATCCCCTTCCGTGATCGAACCGACATACCGGCCATCCCGCGCAAGGATCGGCAGCGCGGTAAATCCCGAAACCCGGAATTCATCCATCGAACGCTTTACCGAGTAGTCCTCATAAAGAAAAATGACTTTCGATTTGTGCTTTAAGAAATTCAGCGCGTTCATGCGTTTGCTCCTTTCCCCGGAAGCCCCTCTTTACCTATAGCATACGGGATATTTCAAGAGGATTCAAGGGAGTATTTGTAAATTTTTCAGCAGCGCATGAAATCTACAAGCATATCCAGCCTTCGCAAATATAGAAGCTCCAGCCTATAAAACACAAGCGAATATATGCCGAACATTTTTCGGCGCATAAAATTTTTTGAGAAAATTGTAAAGTTCGCTTGACAACCATGTAAAGTGTGCTATACTATAGATGTAAAGCCTACTGTACATCGAAAGGAGGCGGCTATGGACAATCGCATACAAGAGCTGCGTAGCGACCGGCGGGTCACCCAGCAGGAGCTGGCCGACGCCGTCGGCGTGACGCGGCAGACCATTATCTCGCTCGAAAACGGCCGTTATAATGCGTCCCTGCTGCTGGCGCATAAGCTGGCCCGCTATTTCGGGCTTACCATCGAAGAACTGTTTCTTTTTACAGAGGAGGATGAACCATGATCCAACGGTATGAAAAAATCATTAAACGCCGTCGGGCGTTCGCAATCGCATTCGCCCTGCTGGGTGCCGCGATCCTCATCGCATTGTTTTCCATTCAATCCGATCGCGTCCCCCATCATCTGTATCCCTTTTTCGGCGCGACCGGCTTCAGCTTAATCGCCAACGGCGTCGTCTCCTGCTATCGCAAAAACAAGCTGCTGCACGACGCGGAATCGCTGCAAAAAGCCGCCTTTTTGGAATTCGATGAACGCACTCATGAAGTTACGCGGCGTTCCGCTTACCTGACGCTCCTTGTGCTGCTGTATGCCGGATGGATCGCGGCCGTCGCCGCCGCTTTCTTCAGCGAAACCGTCTGCTATACTTTAATGGGCTGCATCGCCGCCGGACTTGTGATTTTTGTCGTGTGCTATTCCATCGTCTGGAAAACGATTTGATCGATACCATTCAACTTATGTTAAAAGATTATGAAAAGGAGGATTTCCCCATGTTGATCAAACTTCTTAACCTTCACCAGAAAAACGTTTCCCCGGAGGAACGCTCCCGCATAACGCTTTCCGTTGGCTCTGCCGCCGCAGCGCTGGGCCTTGCCGGTTTGATAACCCTTGTCCTGCTCGAAGTCCTGCAAGTCTTCTCCGTCGAGCAAACCATCAGCGCTTATGCGAACGGCTTTCTTTTCGGGATCTCCGGCGGTATGATCGGAGCGGGCGTCTCGAACGCCGTTTCTGCATGGCAACGCCTGCACGATCCCGAAAAAATGCGTCAATTTGAAATCAAATGCCGCGACGAACGCAACCTCGCGATCCAAAACGCCGCCGCAAAAATGACCTTCATTTCCGCACTCGTGATCCTTTATGTCTGCGTCATCGTTTCCGCATTCTTTCAGCCAACCTTATCTATGGCCTTTTCGCTGGTCGCAGTCGGGTTGTTCGCACTTTACTTTATCTTTATCGGGATCTTCTCCCGTAAAATGTGAGCGAAAACCTTCGGTACGGAAACGCCCCCGATTGTTCAGCAACCCGGCCTTCCATCTCCAGAACCGCCGAACCAAACAAAATCGGGGGAGCCGCCATTCTTTCTGGCAGCTCCCCCGATTTGTTGCAAATCACGGATGTTTTTTCAAATATTCGGCTTTCACTTGATCGATCGTTTTCCCGCCGATCCCAAAATTTTTGTCGGGCACTTCCTTGATCGTAGTCACGAAAAATTCCTGCGGAACATTCATGATCGCCGACGCCGTTTCCGTCAGCCGCCGGATCAATTCCTCTTTCTGTTCGTCCGATAATGCGCCGCTTTCAATCGTAATATATGGCATTTGCTTTCCCTCTTTTCCGTTGGCGGTCACGCCAATTCCTCATTTACAAAATTCTGATAGATATGGCCCGATCGAACGCCTTTCAGCTCGATCACGACCCAGCTCCAAATATCCGCGCGATCCAACATTGTAAAATGGTAATCTTTTTGAATCCCTTCCGGCGTCACAAAATCCTCAAAAAACGTCTGTTCATCGTCGTATTCGAGAACCATTTTGATTTCAAACAAATCATCCGTGCTCGTTCTGAAATCCGCAAGCATTTCATCGGAAACCACGATCCCCTGGTTTCCAATCCGCCCGTCAAAGCCATGCAATGCAAAATCATACAACAAATGTTCCGTTCCGCAATCCGCACAAACCGCCTTTACCGCGTGCCCAAATTTGTCTCCGCATTCCTGTACGGACAGTTTCAGTTCTTCATAAAATTCGCCGAAATATCGGATTTTAAATGCCCGGCATCCGCATGTACAGATGATTTCGCCTTCCAAGCCGTTCGCATCCGTCGGAACATAAATCTTTTCCAGATGCTTGGGCTTTATCGACGTCGTCCCCATTGCCTTTCCTCCCGGAACGGTCATTCCTCGTCTTCCTCGTCTTCAAAGTCTTCCCCGGTTATAAAATCATAGTCGTTTTCGATCAGCATTTGCAAATATTCGTCGAAGCTGTCCGCTACAATCACTAATTCGTCCGAATCGTGAAGAAAACGCACAACTTGACCCTTTTTCCCCTTCGCCGAGGGCGAAAAGTCATGAACAGTTGAGATGTCCCGCCGTTGTTCATGCAGTCGGAAAAATGCAGCCAATACAGGTTGTCAAAGTCGTCGCAGATCCCTTCGTCGACCGGAATATCATCAAATTCCCGGTGAATCAGGTAGTCCCCCCACTCCCGAAATTGATCCTTTGTATCAACGATTTGCCGCGCGGACAGTAAGTAATATGGGTATCCCTCCATGTCCGAACCCAGGAAATACAGGCTTACCGTCTCCTCGCCGTATTTTCGCCAATAGGCGCCGTCGACGATTTCCAACAGCTGTATCAAACTGTCTGGAATGTCCGGATAACATGCCCGCAGGTTTTCCAAATCCTCCGGACTTGCGCCATGCAGGACTTTCTCAAATCGATCCCATTGTTTTTGCCCGCCATTTTCATAATAGGCATTTTTTAATCCAGCTATGTACTTTTGCGCAAGGTTCAATTTTTAGCCCTCCCATTCTTAAAAATCCATATCCGCAGGGGCGCAATATCCCCCGCTTTTTCATGTTTATTTTAGCACAGGCGGTTCCCGTCGTCAATGAATGCCGCCTTTCAAAAAAACATCCGCGATCCGCCCTTGACACCGCGCGGTCCCTGCGGTATAATGTACCTGCAATTCACCTTCTTTCTACCGCCGGGTAGATCGTAAGCGTCAGGCTTCCAAGTCGTTAGGCCGCAAGCAGACTTGGAATGTGCTGGCGCTTCTTTATTTTGATTGGAAATGGGGTTTCCGTGATGCATCAAAACACTTGTTTTCGGGAGTTCGCGCGTTATTCCGCCCTCAGTGTCCTCGGGACGCTGGGCGTTTCGTGTTACATCCTCGCCGATACCTTTTTCGTCGCCAAAGCGCTCGGCGCGAACGGATTAGCCGCGCTTAATCTCGTGATACCGGTCTTTAATTTCCTGCACGGTCTTGGAATGATGCTCGGAATCGGCGGCGCAACCAAGTTTTCCATCTGCAAGGGGCAAGACGATCTCGAACGTGGCGTCAGCGTTTATCGAAACATCGTGTTTCCGGCCGCAGTAGCCGCAGTGTTTTTTGTGACTGCCGGGGCATGTTTCCCCCGCAGGCTGGCCGCATTGCTGGGCGCCGATGCAGAGATTTTGGAACCCGTCACCATCTACCTGCGGTGGCTGCTGCTGTTCGCGCCCGCCTTCCTGATGAACAATATTTTGTTGTGTTTTGTCCGCAATGACGGCGCGCCGCAGCTCGCTATGGCCGCGATGCTTATCGGAAATTTCGCCAACATCGTATTGGATTACCTATTCATTTTCCCGTTCGGGCTGGGTATTTTCGGCGCGATCCTTGCAACCGGCCTTTCGCCTGTTATCAGTATCCTTGCGCTGCTGTCCCATCGGCTTTCCGGGCGGAGTTCCTTCCGGCTTGGAAGGTTCCGGCTGCTGCCCGAGCTGCTTTTGCAATGCCTTTCGCTCGGCTTCCCCTCCCTATTGGCGCAGGTCTCCGCCGGCGTGGTCATGATAATTTTTAACAGCCTGATCCTTCAGATCGCCGGGAATGTCGGCGTTGCCGCTTACGGCGTGATCGCGAATATCGCGCTGGTCGTGAACGCCGTTTACAACGGACTTGCGCAAGGCGTTCAGCCGCTGCTCAGCGACCGCTACGGGAAGGGGCAGCAGGCTGAGCTTCGGCTGCTGCTGCGATATTCCCTGACCGCTTCCGCCCTCGTATCCGTGGCCGCTTACCTGTTCCTGTTTATGTTCGCCGCGCCGGTCACAGCGGTTTTTAACAGCGAGCAGAACGTCCTTCTGCAATCGATCGCGCCGCCGGGGATCCGGTTGTACTTCCTGTACGCAGCGTTCGCCGGTTATAACACGATCCTTTCGATCTTCTTCACCTCGACCGAACGCGTGCTGCCTGCACAGGCGTTATCGTTGCTGCGGGGGGTCGTGCTGATCGTCCCGCTGGCCTTCCTGCTCTCTGCATGGAGGGGCATGACCGGGATCTGGCTGGTTTACCCCATCGCCGAAGCCCTGACCGCAGCCGTTGGCATGATCCTTCATCGGAAGCAATGCGCCGCACGCCGCATGTAAAACAGCGGTATGCCCCTTGTTGGAGCATACCGCTGCTTTTTATGAACGGATATCCATGATTTATCGGAAGCGCATTTGTCAGGCGGAATCCTCTGCAAACCGGAAGTTTTCCGCGTCACGCGTTTTTCTTTCCGCATTCATCGCAGGACGGCTTCCAAAAGCGCCTCCATGTCCTCTGGCGACAGCCCATGCTTTTCCTGAATCGGTTTCAAGGATTCATATAACAGCGCCACGTGTACCCCCGGAAGCGCGTAAAGACTATCCACGTCTTTGACCGCAAATTCCTCAAGGATCTGCGCAATTTCGTCCTTTGCTTCGGCCTTCATTATAACAGCCTCTTAAAATACGCAATATTGCGCCATATAGGCTTCCATCAACGGCAGGATATCGCCGTAGCCGCCCTGCTCGCGGAGGTACTCGCAAATGTCCTGCACGGTTATCAGCGCGTGTACCTGAATGCCGAATTCTTCGCCGACCTCCATGATAGCCGTCCTGCCCGGGGTTTGTCCGACTTCACAGCGGTTTACCGAAATGAACATATCCGTTACCCGGACATCCGCGCAGGAGGTCAGGACCGGCATTGTTTCCCGGATCGCCGTGCCTGCGGTGATCACATCCTCAATAATAATGATGCGGTCGCCGTCCGTCGGCTTGTAGCCGATAATCGAACCGCCTTCGCCGTGATCCTTGGCTTCCTTGCGGTTGAAGAAAAAGGGCTTGTCAATGCCAAAGTTGCGGGCAAGCGCTCCGGCTGTGGACGCTGCAAGCGGAATGCCCTTATAGGCCGGGCCAAACATCGCGTCGAAACCGTCGCCAACCGTCTCCCTGACCAGCGCCGCGTAAAACTCGCCAAGGCGCGAGCTTTGCAGCCCGGTCTTGTAATTGCCGGTGTTCACAAAGTATGGGGTTTGACGTCCGCTTTTGGTGACAAAGCTGCCGAAGCGGAGCACATCCGCCCCCATCATGAATTCAATAAATTCCTTTTTTGCAGGTGAAAGCATTTCCATAAACCATCCTTTACCATATTTTGCATTGCATTCAGTATATCATATCACGGCGGACAGGGCAAGGGAAAAATCCCCGTTCCGGTCTCGGCGCAGGAAACGGGACGCCGAGACCCTGGCGGCCTGGCCGACCGCCCTGCCCGCCGTCGTTCTGGCGGGCAGGGCTTGCCGAGGGAGACCGTTGGGGGATCCCGCCTTTTCCTTTGTGATAATGGAAGTCCGAATCACAGGCCATCGCCGTGCTCAGGATCAGCAGGGCGCCCAGCCCCCGTCCCGCCCGCAGGCGAAAAGAGATGCGTCAGCATCTCGGGGTCTGGGGTCATAGACCCCAGCGGGAGTCCAGAGGGCAGAGCCCTTTGGCGCCCCGCGTAGGGGTGAGAGTCCAGAGGGCGGAGCCCTTTGGCGCCCCGCGTAGGGGTGAGAGTCCAGAGGGCGGAGCCCTTTGGCGCTCCGCGTAGGGGTGGGTTTCAGGGGGGCTGCGCCCTTTGGACGCATTTTTTTTGGATTCCAACCACGGCAGTTTCATAAAAATCCCAGAAAAAGGCAGCCATTGAAAGAGAGCCG
>CAJUGU010000130.1 GCA_910586105.1 uncultured Eubacteriales bacterium
GGCGGGGCGCTCCGCGTCGCCGGGGCCGCGCGCCTGCCTGCCGCCTCGCCCGGCGCGGCGGCGCTGTTCGCCGTGTTCGCAGGGATCGACGCCGCCGTGCTCCGGCTGCTGCTCCCGCATCAGAAATAACCCGCCGCCGTGTCCCGGGACGCGGCGGCTTTTTTGCAGCCCTGTGGCAGACGGGCAGAAATTTCTGCCCGTCTGTTTCGGAAAGTTCACAAAATAACGGTTGTCTGCCCGCTCCGAGCGTAGTAAAATGAATAGAGAGAGAAAGGCCGCACATATCATAGGGAAAAAAGGAGACGGTGGAAATTGAAGCTGATGGGGTTTTATGCAGCGGAGAAAAAGCACGGCAGCAGGTCGAAAAAACGCAAAAAACGGAATTTTCGGCCGTTTTTGGTGCTGGCAATCGTGCTGTTCCTGCTCGGCGTGCTGATTTGGGCGGTCTGCGCGGCGCTGGACTGGTGGGATTCCCGCGTGACCAACCCGGTCGAACTGGAATATATCGGGGATATCCCGATCTACGAGCAGTACATCCTGGAGGGGAGCCCGTCAAGGCCGGGATCAAAGCGGCTGGTCGAATGGATCGTGATCCATGAAACGGATAATTTCCGGGCGGGGGCGGATGCGGAAGCGCACGCGGCGTTCCTGTCGAACCTGGGCGAAGAGGACGACCCGCGTTCGTGGCACTATACGGTAGACGACCACCAGATCTACCATCATTTGCCAGACGACGAAGCGGCCTATCACGCGTCGGATAAGCTCAACCCGCACGGCGGCAACCTCAATGGCATCGGCATCGAAATGTGCGTCAACGAGGACGGCGACTATGAACAGACGCTGGAAAACACCGTCCAGCTGACGGCGAAGCTGCTGCTGGAATACAACCTGCGGGTCGGCGACATCCAGACCCACCAGCATTTTTCGCCGACCGATAAAGTGTGCCCGGCGAAGCTGTTGGAGGAAGACCGCTGGGAGGAATTCCTGGAACGGGTAGAGGTCGCGCGCAAGGAAGCCCGCGAAGCGGAACGGGAGGCAAAACGCCGCGCGCAGGAGCGGGAAGACAGCATCCTGCCCGGGTTTTTATACGATCTGATCCATGACGAGGAGGAAGCTTAAGATGCAAGTGCATAAGATCGACAGTTGGCTGCTGGGCGCGATCCGGGAATCGATCGGGTTCCCCAATGTGCCATATGACCTGCGGCGGGTGAAGGTATTGGACGCGTTCGGCCCTGCCTTTGGCGATCTGCCGGATTCAAAGCATCCGCGCGATTGGCTGGAAACCGCACCGGGGGAATTCGGCCTGATCGGGGAAATGCCAAAGCTGCATACCCTGTTGTTCCCGACCGGGCGGATCCCGGGCGGCTGCCTGCACGTCAACGATTTTTCGTTTTTGAGAAAATGCCGGAAGCTGAAAAACCTCGATGTCAGCGGCACGGATTTTACCGACTGCGCCCTGCTGGCCGGGATTCCGGAGCTGCGCTCGGTCAAGCTGCCCCCGCGGGAGCAGCTGATCCATGCGGAAGCGTTGGAAGGGCTGAACGCGGCGATTACATTCGTAAAAAAGAAGTGGGAGCAGCCCGCGAAACCCTTGCAGCCGGTCGCGGCGGGAGCGCCCGCGTTCCCGGTGCTTGAGCCGCCCGCCGCGCCGCCGCGCGCTTCGGAGAAGATTGCGGCGCTCGTGGAGGAGATCCGCGCGCGGTCGGGGATCGCGGCGTACCGCCTGCGGATCGACGCCGGGCGTAAGCCCTGGCTGACCGACAGTAAATTCGGCGGCCTGCCCTATTGGGACCCGGAAAAGCCGTATCCGCTGGACGTGGTCGGCCAGCCGATGCAGCTGCTGGCGCAGCTCAATTTTGAAACGCTGGGGGTCGGGAAGCCGTACCCGTCCGGCGGGCTGCTGCAATTTTTCATCCCACAGCAGGACGACACGTTCGGCTGCCGGTTCGGCGATGAAGCGGACGATTTCCGGATCGTGTATCATGAAAGGATCGACGCGGGAGTGACCCGCGAAGCGGTGCTTGCGCTGGGGGCGCCGGAGGGGCCGTGCGGGGATTCGCCGGTGCTCGCGGAGCGCGCCGTATACGCCGAGCCGTCCACCAGCTATATCAACGACCGCGCGCCTGCGTTTGAGGAGATCTTCGCCGCCGCCGTCAAGGCCGCGTGGGGCGAAGATTTGAATGGGGAATACTCGTTCGATTACCTTGACGAGGATGATTACAACGAACTGTTCGAGGCGCTGATCGACACCGACGACGGCACGCTGAACGGCGGGCATTGGCTGATGGGGTATCCCGGCTTCACGCAGGAGGACCCGCGCGACGGGGACAGCCCCTATGATACGCTGCTGCTGCAAATCGACTCTGCGCACGAAGACGATCGGCGGTATTCCGTCCTGTGGGGCGACTGCGGCGTCGCGAATTTCTTCATCCGCCGCGCGGATCTGGAAAACCATGATTTCAGCGACGTGCTGTATAACTGGGACTGCTGTTGAAAGGAGAGGACGATGGACAAGCGTAAGATCGACCATTTTCTGCTGGGCGCGATCCGGAAAGAAATCGGTATGCCGAGCGTCCGCTACGACCTGACCCGCATCAAAAAGCTGGAACGGTTCGACTTCCCGGTCGATACCGCCTGCTTCAACCCGGTCGAATGGCTGCTGGTGGAGGCGGGCGACTACGACCTGATCGGCGATATGCCGAACCTGCACACGCTGCTGTTCAGCCCGGCCCAGCCCTTTGAACGGCAGGCGCTGGGCAGGCTCCGGGTGAACGATTTTTCGTTCCTGCGCCGGTGCAAAAAGCTGAAGCGGCTGGACGTATCCGCGACCAATTTCAGCGACTGCCGCCTGCTGCTCGAGCTGCCCGCGCTGAAAAGCGCCGTTTTGCCGCCGCGTTCGCAGCTCACGTATCCGGAAGTGCTCGAACAGGGCGGGCTTTCTGCCAAGGTGCGCGTGACCCCGGAGCCTACGATACCGGTCCGGGATGTAAAGCCGCCGGAGCCGGAGCGCCCGCAATTCATCCCCATGCCGCCCGGCGGGGAGGCGGACATCGTCCTGCCCAAGCCGGATTGGCGGAACCCGAAGCCCGCGCCGCAGGCGGCGGCAAAACCCACGCCGAAGGCAGGCGCGGCGGCAGAGCCGCTGCAAAGCTGGAACGAAGAAGCGGCGCGATCCCGCGAAGTGAAAAAGGCGCCGAATGCGATGATCAAGAAGCTGGTGGAGCGTTACAAGGAGCGCACGGCGCAGAAGGCGTATTCCCTTACGATCCAGCCGGAAGCGGCGCCGACCCTTTTCGACAGCAAGCTGGGTGGCCTGCCGTATTGGCCGCAGGACAAGCCCGTGCCGGTCGACCGCAGCGGCAATCCCATGATGCTGCTGGCGCAGGTCAATTTTGACGAAGCGCCGACGGCTGCGCCGCTCCCGACAAAGGGGATGCTGCAATTTTTCATCCCACAGGACGACGACACGTTCGGCGCGTCGTTCGGTGAAGGGCAGGGCAATTTCCGGGTGGTCTATCATGAAACGATCGACCGGAGCGCGACCCGCGAACAGGTCGCGGCGCTGGGCATACCGGACAGCGCGGACGAGGCGTATGCCTATTTTACGCCGGTATTTCGGGAATGCGTGCTGAAAGTTGAAGCGGCGGAAAGTTATATGCCGCTCATTACGGACGGCGCGGATGCGATCGCCAAGGACATTGCGCGCGAGCTGGGGATGGAACTGCCCAACAAGCCGCTGTATCAGGCGCTTACCAGAGGAGAACGCGACTACCTGTGGGACAACGTGCCAGAAGGGCGGCACTGGATGCTGGGATATCCGTATTTTACGCAGTACGATCCCCGCGATGAGAACAGCCCGTATGATACGTTGCTGTTACAGATCGACACCGACGGCGCGGGAAAGGCCGACTACGTGATGTGGGGCGACGCAGGCGTCGGCAATTTCTTCATCAACCATGAAAAGCTGGAACGGCTGGATTTCAGCGACGTACTTTATACCTGGGATTGCTGCTGATCCCAAACGTCAGGGAGGGGAAACCATGAAGCGTGAATTGGGGATTGCGAGCTGCGGGCTTGCGTGCTGCCTGTGCTCGGAAAACACAGTATGCAAAGGCTGTCAGGTGGAGGCGCACGAAGGCCCGGAGCGCTGCGAAAACCGGGATTGCTGCGCCGAAAAAGGGCTTTCGCATTGCAGCGCTTGCGAAGCGGACTGCCGGAAGGGCCTGCTGGCGAAGATCAAGCCGTATGCGTTCACCCAGTTCGTGAAACGGTATGGCGAGGCGCAGCTGCTGGACTGCCTTGCGGCGAACGAACAAAAGGGCGTGGTCTACCATCGGGAAGGCATCTTCGGCGATTATGACGCGTTCGACGATGTCGAAGCATTGATCGAATTCATCCGGACCGGCGTCCGTTAAGGCGCGGCGCGCTTTTGTAAAGCAGGCAGAAAAAGGGTCTGTCACAAAATGATCGAAAACCATTTTGTGACAGACCCTTTATTCCGCACGGTTCGATGTTGCTGCGGTTGGCAGGGACGGGACTGGCGTCAGCCCGCCGCGCATCCCAATGCGGTGAGCGCTTTCAGCGTGCCGTCCATATTTTCCTTGTGCCAGTTTTTATACCCGCCGACGTACTGGGTCGCGTGCAGCCCGGATGTACGCAGGTCGCTCAGCTCCTTTTGCTGAGCGGACAGCCGGATCGTGTCCTCGCCGGTGCGGATGGTGATAATGGTGTTCAGCAGGTCGTCCGCCAGTTCGACCGAACGGATGTCATGATAAGGCAGCACCAGCGACGCGTCCTTTTGCAGGACGGCCCACATCGGGTCGAAGGGAAAGAGGAGCAGTTCGTTTTTGCACAGCTGGAGCACGCACATTTCGCATTTTACGAAAGAATTGAAAAACGATACGATCTTGCCGCTGAGGTTGTCCGGGGCGGGCTGGACGATGATACAGCGGCCTTCCAGCGGTTCAAATCCGGCATCCCGGGCAAACTGTTTGATTTTATTTTCGTGTGCCATGATGTATTGCCTCCTGTCAGAGCGTTGATTTTCGTGGTTCCATGCAGGCGGGCGGGAGCAGCGGCCGGATACGCAGGCCGGTTTCGCCCTGTCTGCGGAAGCAATCATACCATAGTCCGGACGTATCCGTGGGCGTTTTTCCTAAACGGCGCGGATCGTTCCGGAACGGCAGAGCCGGAAGCAATGGCGTTTGGACGGTTGGCCGCCCGTCGGCTCATGACCCGCCGTTTTGATTGAAGCGGCTCAGGAACAGGCGGATGCGTTCGCCCGCCTGATCGCTGAAGACTTCGTCGGGCGCGCCCTCCTCGGCGATCACGCCCTCGTCCATGAAGATTACGCGGTCGGCTACGTCGTGCGCGAACGCCATTTCATGGGTCACGATCACCATCGTCATGTGCTGGTCGGCAAGCTCGCGGATCACGGCGAGTACCTCGCCGGTCAGTTCGGGGTCGAGCGCGGAGGTCGGTTCGTCAAAGCATAAAATATCGGGCTGGAGCGCCAGCGCCCGCGCGATCGCTACGCGCTGCTGCTGCCCGCCCGAAAGCTGGTGGGGATAATTCCCCGCGCGGTTGGACAGGCTCATTTTGTCCAGCAGCGCCCGCGCCTCGGCCTCGATCTCCTCGTGAATCCGTTTTTTGTTGGTCTTATAATCGGGCTGGCCTTTGGCCAGCAGCTCGCGCGCGAGCATGACGTTTTCCAGCGCGGTATACTGCGGGAACAGGTTGAAGGACTGGAAGACCATGCCGAAATGCAGCCGGCTCCGGCGGATTTCCGCATCGCTCAGCGCGGCGTGCGAGGCCGCGTCGAACAGCGTTTCGCCGTTCACGGAGATCGTGCCGGTATCCGGCGTTTCCAGAAAGTTCAGGCAGCGGAGCAGCGTCGTCTTGCCGGAGCCCGACGAGCCGATGATCGCCAGCGCCTGCCCGCGTTCGAGCGAAAAGCTGATGCCCCTGAGCACCTCGGTGCGCCCGAAGCTCTTGGTGATGTCCCTGACTTCTAAAATAGGCATATGCGGTGGCTCCTTACTTAAAATAATCGAGACGGCGCTCTAAGTAACCAAACAGGATGGTGAGCAGGCCGTTGAAGACCAGATAAAACACCGCCGTGTAGAACAGCGGCCAGATGATGCCCGCGCTTTTGATATACGCCTGCCCGTTCCAGATAATCTCGTACACCGAGATGACACGCGCGAGGGCGGTATCCTTGATGAGGGTGATCGTCTCGTTGCCGAGCGGCGGGATGACGCGCTTGATTACCTGCAAAAGCGTGACCCGGAAAAAGATTTGCGTCTTCGTCATGCCCAGCACCTGCCCGGCCTCGTACTGCCCGCGGGGGATCGACTGGATACCGCCGCGGAAAATCTCCGAGAAATAACAGGCGTAGTTGATAACGAAGCCGATCAGCGCCGCGGTGAAGCGCGGCAGCAGGCTGCCGCCCCAGAGCAGTCCGGGGCCGTAGAAGATGATCAGCAGCTGAAGCATGAGAGGCGTGCCGCGGATCACCCAGACCACGAGGTTGGTAAGCACCCGCAGCGGGGGAAACCTTGACATGGAACCGAAGCTGACGATCAGCCCTAACGGGAGCGCGAACAGCAGCGTCAGCGCGAACAGCTCGATCGACTTGCCAAAGCCCTGGAGCAGGGAGAGTGTGACAGACCAGAACATAAAACGAAACCTTTCCAAAATTCAGATGGTTAGCCCGCCGGGGGACGGGGCAGGGGATCTCCCGATAGGTGAAAGCAGAGGGCGGTGTCCCCGTCCTCTGCCAGATGATGAAAATGCGTTACTTTTCGACGATGGCTTCCTGTACGCCGTAGGTGGTCGCGGTATTCATCACGGTACCCGCGTCATAGGCGTCCTTCCAGAAGTTGTTGAACGCGTCCACCAGGTCGGAGCCCTTGCGGAAACCGACGCCGTACTGCTCGCCCTCGTCCTCGTTGAGGATCACGGCGCAGCCGAGATCCGGATAGCTGGTGCCTTCGCCGACCATCGCGCCCGCCATCAGCGAGTCGATGACGCAGGCGTCGGAAGCGCCTGCGGCGACCTCCATCAGCGCAGCAGCCTGGGTCTCCATTTCGATGAAGTCAAGGCCGAGCGCCTCAACCTCCGCCTTGCCGGCGGAACCCGCCTCGACTGCGAAGGACAGGCCGGAAAGGCTGTCCGCCGTCTGATAGTCGGCGACCTTGTCCGCCGCGACGACGACCACCTGCGCATTCAGGCAGTATGGCTCAGACGTGCCCATGCTGTCTTTGACCTCGTCGGTCAGGGTCATGCCGTTCCAGACGCAGTCGATCGCCTTGGAATCCAGTTCCATGATCTTGTTGTCCCAGTTGATCTCAATGAACTCCGCCGTTGCGCCGAGCGATTCGGCGAACGCCTTCGCCATGTCGGCGTCGAAGCCGATCCACTCGCCGGAGCTGTCCTTGTAGTCCATCGGCTCGAAGTCGGTGATGCCGACGACCAGCGTGCCCTTGCTCTGGATGTACGCAACGTCGCTTTCACCGTCCGCGGAGGGCTCCGCGCCGTCGTCCGTGCCGGAGTCCTGCGCGGAGGCGTCGCTGCCGGTGTCTGCGGCGTTATTCACGTTGCCGCCGTCGTTGCCGCCGCAGGCCGCGAGACTCAGCAGCATCAGCGCTGCCAGCAGGAGCGCCAGTAATTTCTTCTTCATGGTTGTAAACCGATCCTTTCCAATAGGAATTGTTCTTGGTCACGGACGGGGGCCCGTCAAATGACCACTCTGCTATTTTATCACAGTAAACAAAAAAATCAATAAAATTTTTCGCAAAACGAAAAAATATTTTCTGCGCCGCCCGATTGCGGCGCGCCCGGAATAATGTTATACTTAAATCACGAATGGGAATTTGCAGGGAAATCGACCGGGCGAACGGGGTAGTATATATGAGATTGATATCCATACAGGGGCATTTTGGGTGCATTGCGGGGGAGAAGATCACCTTTGACGGCGGTTTTTGCCGCCGGATCCTGCCGAACGGCTGGGGCAAGAGCACGCTGTGCGCCTTTATCCGAGTGATGCTGTACGGGCTGAACACCAGCAAGCGGGACACCGCCGCTATGCTGGCGGACAAGAACCGTTATGTCCCGTTGGACGGGCAGGCGATGAGCGGGCGGCTGACGCTGCATTATCAGGGAAGGAACATCGTGATTCTGCGCACGACGAAACGCGGCGGGCCGATGCAGGAATTTGAGGCGTTTTATGAGGACACCGGCGAAGACTGCTCTTTTTTGAATGCCAAAAATTGCGGGGAAACGCTGCTTGGCATCAGCGAAGAGGTCTTCCGTTCCTCGTCGTTTATCGACGGGGAGGAGATGATGCGCCCTTCGGGGGAGTTGGCGGATATGATCGTCGCGCTGGCGCAGACGGGCGATACCTCGCTGCGCGGGGATGCGGCGGTGCGGCGGCTGGAACGCTGGCGGCTGGATTTTAATTCGGGCAACGGCAGTGGGGTGATCCCGCGGCTGGAAGCCGAGTTGACGCGCATCGAAGGGTTGCTTCGGGAAGCGGCGGAGATCGAGCGGGAGATCGCTGGGCTTGAGGAGGACAACAAAACGATTGACGAGGAGGTCGCGCGGCTGGAGGAGGCCTATGAGGAAGTGTACCGTCAGAACGCCGGCGAAAAGGCGGACGAGCAGAACCGCCTGACCATCCTGCGCCGCGAGAGCGAGCGCCGGGTGAAGTCGCTGCGCGACGCGCTGCCCGCCGACGTGGTGATCGAGCAGGCGAGCGACGCGTTGTTCAGCTATGAGGGCGCGGTGCGGCTGGAACGAGAGAAGCGGGAGAGTCTCCCGCCTGCGATCGCGGCGGCGCGGCAGGAGCTGGCGGCGCTCGACCGCAGCGAGCGCGAGGCCGAGATCGAGAACAACCGCCGCCAGCGGCCCCGTATCAGCTGGGCGCTGATCGTGGTGGGGCTGCTGCTCGCGTGCGCGGCGGCGGGCTCGGCGATCTTCCAGACCGATTGGGGCGGCAGGTTTTCGGACAAGATCCCGTATATCCTTTCGGGGATGGCGGCGCTTTCGATCTTCTTCTCGTTTCTGGGCAGCGTTCCCCGGAAGGAAGAGCCGGCCGACGACTATGACGGCGAGCGCGAAGCCCTGCGCGCCCATCTGGAAGCGATGGAGCAGGAGCAGCAGATGGCGGCGACCGTACTGCGCGAAGCGTATGACGGGCTGATGAAGGCGGCGGGGGAGATCCGGCCGGTGCAGACGATTGAGGAAGCTGCAAACGTCGTGCGGGACAAGCGCAGCGACTTGCAGGCGTTGCGGCGCGAGCAGGACCGTTTGCAGGACATCCTGTACCAACTGCAAAAGGTGATCCCGGGGGATTCGGTGAATGAGGAAAGCCGCCTGCGGCTGGAAGAAAAGCGGAGCGCCCTGCGCGCGGCGCAGAAGCAGCAGCAGGTCGGGCTGCAAAACGTTGCGCGGCTGCAAGGGCGGATGCAGTCGCTGGGCAACTTGCAGGCGCTGACGCGCGAGCGGATCCGCGTGCAAAGCGAGATCGAGCGGGCGCGGGCGCGCAGTGAGGATATCAAAACGGCGTTGCGGATCGTGCGCGAGGAGCAGGCGGCGCTCAGCGCCCGGCTGTCGCCTACGATCGCCCGGTTGGCGACCGATTTTCTGGAAGCAATGACAGGCGGCGAGCTGAGCGAGGTGCAGCTGGACGACGGCCTGACGCCGCGCGCGGCGGGCGACGACGGGCGTCTGCTGGGCGCGCTTCAGCTGTCGTCGGGGATGCGCGACCAGATGTATTTGGCGTTCCGCCTTGCGGTGTGCGAAACGCTCCCGGCGGATGAACCGATACCCTTGATCTTGGACGATCCCTTCATCACCTTTGATAGCGCCCGCATGGAGCGCGGTGAAAAGCTGCTGAGTGAGCTGTCGAAGCACCGGCAGGTGATCCTGCTGACCAACAAATAAGGCGTTTTGGCACGGTGCGTCCGGCGTGCCTGCGCGGGGAGTGCGCCTGCGCGGCGGGCGCCCCTACGCGGGGAGCGCGCCTACGCGGCGGGCGCCCCTGCGCGGGGAGCGCCAAAGGGGCGCGTCCGCCCCTCTGGACACCCGCGATGCTGCGCATCGCCTGCGCCGCCTGCGGGCGGGGAAAGGGGCAATCTCCGCATAGTTGAGATCGTTCAGAGCATAGGCAAGAATCGCTTCTGTTGGTGGGGATGCAGAGTGCCGGCGCCGTCAGATCGGTCCCTCTAAGGGCGCGGTAGGGCCGTTTTCAGTGCGGGAGCATCGTTGACGCCGTCGCCTGTCCTACACACGTTGCGACCTGCATTCTGGAGTTCGTTAATGCTGCCGACCTTTTCCTCCGGAAGAAGGTCGGCGCGCATTTGAAGGATACCTACCTGGCCTGCAAAGTGGTCTGCCGTCTTTTGATTATCCTCTGTGAGCAGTACGATATTGGTGTCCATATCATGCAGACGTTTAACAATACCGGCCGCCTCGGGGCGAAGGACATCTGACATTGTCATAACACCGATACAGCGATCCCCCCTGCCGCCAGAATGGAGGCGTTGCTTTGGGAGCGCAGCCGTTCTAATGTAGAGGAAATCGCGCCGATGGGCATAATGAACGCCACTTCACCCGTCGTGAATAGATCCCCGATCCCAATAGCCGCAAACATGGCGATGCAGAGCAGGAGGGCGGAGGAAATTTTGCTGACGCCGGGATTGTAGATCATCCTAATCCCGCCCGCAGGCGAGAAGGGGATTCCAAAGGGACGAGTCCCTTTGGCGCTGTCCG
>CAJUGU010000131.1 GCA_910586105.1 uncultured Eubacteriales bacterium
GCGCAGCATCGCGGGTGTCCAGAGGGGCGGACGCGCCCCTTTGGCGCTCCCCGCGTAGGGGCGGGTGCAGGGCGGAGCCCTGCCGCTCCCCGCGTAGGGGCGGGTGCAGGGCAGGGCCCTGCCGCTCCCCGCGCAGAGGCGAGTGCAGGGCGGAGCCGTGAATGATATCTGAAATCCGAGGTGCAATGTTTATGAAGACCCGTCCCGAGATCCTCCGCGCGCTCGCCTCCGACGAGACCGACCGCCTGCTGCTCGCACAGCTCCTGGATCGGCTGGAAACCTGCCGCGAACGCTCCTACCCGACCTCCACCCGCTTCCTCGACCCCCGGGAACGCGCGTTAGCCGAGGAAGCCGTGCGCCTGTCCGGCGCGTCGTCCGAATGTGTGTTCTGGGGCGGCTATGACGAGGCCGAACGCACGGCAGCGCTTTTTTTCCCAGACTACCTGACGCCGGAAGCCGCCGTCAGCGACGCACCGCTCGCCCTGCTCCGCGCAGAAAAATCGCCCGCCGACACGCTCGCCCACCGCGACTACCTCGGCGCGCTGATGGGACTTCAGATCGAACGGTCGATGGTCGGGGACATCCTCGTTCACGAGGGCGGGGCCGACCTGTTCGTGCTGCGCGAAGTCGCAGACTTCCTGCTGCTCCACTTCGACCGCGCGGGTCGGAAACGGATCGCCCTTTCGGAAGTCCCGCCGGAAACCCTCCGCCGCGCCGCCGCTGCGGAGATTGAAGGCGAAGGCTCGGTCGCTTCCCTGCGGCTGGACAGCGTCGCCGCGCTGGTCTTCGGCCTGTCCCGCGCGCAGGCGCAGGAACAGGTCGCCCACGGTCAGGTACTGCTTAACAGCCGCGTCTGCCTTCGCCCCGACCACGAGGTCGCCGCCGGGGACCGCATCACCGTCCGTGGGAAAGGGCGCGCCCGGCTTACCGGGCTTGGCGGCGTCAGCCGGAAAGGACGGCAGTTCGTCCGCTTCACCCGCTCCGCGCCGTGAGTCCCCTGCGCCGCGCTTTTCCGCAGAAAACAGCCGGATGCCAGCCCCGGTTTTGCCATGCACGAAAAAACCACTTGTTTCCCATGCCGGATTGTGCTAAACTGTATATAAGATTACCTTTCCGCGGCGCGTCCCCGCGCCGCGGGTTTTGAATATACACCGATACGAAGAAGAGGTAAAACGTATGAAACGAATCCTCGCAGGCACAGCGGCTGCCGCCCTGCTTCTTTCCGCCGTTCCTTCCGCCGCCGCAGCAAGCGACCTGGAAGGCAACTGGGCGAAATCATACATCGAATATCTTTCTCAGATCCCTTATAACGGCGAGACCGGCGGCGTAATCCGCCCCAACGCTACCACCGGCAGCTATGACCCGGACAAACAGGTCACCCGCGCCGAATTTATGCGCTATATCAACCGCGCGTTCAATTTTACCGAAAAGGCTTCGGTCTCCCAGTATACCGACCTCGTTGCCGGGAGCTGGTATATCGACACCGTTCAGATCGCCGCCAAGCACGGCTACATTTCCGGCGTCAGCCCCACGGCAATGGCTCCCAACGATCCGATCACACGGGAACAGGTCGTCAGCGTGCTGGGCCGTCTTTTCAAGAAAAATTTGGAGGCGGTCGACCCGGAAACGCTTGGCTTTACCGATAACGGGCTGATCGGCAAATGGTCGGCGGCTTACGTCAAGGACGCAGTCGACACCGGCATCGTCCGCGGTTATACCGACGGCTCGTTCAAGCCCGCCTCGACCGTGACCCGCGCCGAGGTCGCTTCCCTGCTCTATCATTATATGGGGTCGTCGCTGAACAAGGAAGACGTTTCCTACTCCGCGACATCGCTGAAATCCGACACCGATAACGTGACGATCTCCGCGCCCTGTACCCTGCAAAATGCCTTCGTCGACGGCGACCTGTACATCACCGAGGGCGTTTCCGGCGCCGTCACCCTGAATAACGTCACCATCCGCGGCGACCTGATCCAGTCGGGCGGCACCCTGCTTTGCAGCGGCGTCACCGCCGACCGCTTGATCGTGGATTCCCCCATGGGCCGGCTGACACAGGTCACAGCCAGCGGGAATACCGAGATCCGTTCAACCGAGATCCGTTCCCCCGCCAGCCTGCTCGAAAGCAGCCTCACCGGGCAGGGCTTCGTCAGCGTGACGATGAACGGCGGCGCGACCCCTTCGCTCACGCTGGACGGTACCGCCGATGTGACCGTTTCCCAAAAGTCGATCGTCTCGACGGCCGCCGCCTCTGTCATCGGCAGCCTGACCGCGAACGCGCCGGTCACCGTCACCGGCTATGGCTCGATCCGTTCGGCAACGCTCAACGCGGCGGACTGCTCCCTTGCGATGCTCCCTCTGAACGGCTATGTCGTCAAGTCCGGGCTGACCGCAACGGTCGCAGGCAATGAGGTCAGCGGCGCGCAGGGCGGCTCTACCGCCGCTTCAACCGCGCCGGCCGTATCCCCCGAGCTTTTGCAGCCTGCCGCCCTGTCGAACAGCGTCAGCGTTTCCGAGGCCACGTTCGACCGGAACCCGGAATCCGACGCCTATGAAGACCTCGTCGTCCGGTTGACCGCGGTCGACGACGCCGTCTTCCGTCGGGTCGTGCTGGGCGGCGTGGAAATTGACGCCGCCTTTGCCCGCAGCCTGATCCAGATCAGCGCGGACGATCTGGCCGAGATCTATCCGGGCGTGTATACGCTGACCTATGTCATGAGCAGCGGCGCCAACCCGACGCTTCAGCTGACCATCATCGACACCGGCGCCGAGACGCCGCCCTATGATTATGATACCGAGTGGTCGGGCGATAAGCATAACGACGTGGAGTTCCGCACCTCCAAAAACAGCGCATACACCGACAATACCAATCTCAGCAGCATAAAATACAATGGGAACAATGTTGCCAGCACCCTGTTTTCGTTGGAATTGTTGGATACCGGCCGTATCTCGATCACAATGGATGGTTCCGAAATCAACCGGTGGTTCAGTGATTACAATTATCCGGAATATTTGGATTTCGATGTCAAGCTCAACGACCCGAGTGAAACCTTTGTGGTGCGCATCTGGCTCGAAGAGGAATAAGCGCCGCGGTGCAATACCGCCGGTGTGAATGCATGAAAAAGCAGCTGCCCAATGGTTGGCGGCTGCTTTTGTTTGCTGATAAGGGCCCGCGCATCGCGCGGGGCGCCTTAGAGGAAGCGTCATAAGGCGCGTCCCCTAAGGCCAGGAGCGTAAGCGGCTTGCTTACAGCTTCTTCCGGATGCGGTCCAACGCGCCCTTCTCCAGCCTTGAAACCTGCGCCTGTGAAATATGGATCTCCTTCGCGACCTCCATTTGCGTCCGTCCTTCAAAAAAACGCATCCGGACGATCTTCTGTTCCCGTTCACTGAGCCCGTTGATCGCCTCCTTGATCGCGATGTGTTCCAGCCACTGGTCGTCCGTGTTTTTGGTATCGCCGACCTGGTCCATCACACACAACGTGTCGCCTTCTTCTCCCCAGACCGGTTCAAACAATGACACCGGGTCTAAGATCGCGTCGAGCGCAAACACGACCTCGGCCTTTTTCATTTCCAACGCTTCCGCGATCTCGGTGATCGTTGGCTCGCGCTGGTGCTTGCGCATGAATTCCTCCTTCACCTGCAACGCGCGGTACGCCGTATCGCGCATGGAGCGTGAAACGCGTATCACGCTGTTATCGCGCAGATAACGCCGGATTTCACCTATGATCATCGGCATGGATATTCCAAGTGGAAATCGCACGCAAACCGTCCCCTGCGTTGCAGGCGCCTTTAAACTGCCTCGCCCTTTTCCGTGTCCTTTGCCAGCTCAAAGCTGTAATAAATGCTGATCTCATCATTTTTCAGAACGATCCGGGAAACGCACGCGCGTACCAGCTCCTGCCGCTCCGCATCGGTCAGGGAGCCCCAGCCGTCGCCGACCGAGCGCAGCCGCGCCGTCAGCCGCGCGCCGTTTTCCCGCGTCTGCCCGTCCGCTTCCAACCGAGCGCAGCGTTCTTCGATCTCTTTCAACGCCGCCCGCGCTTCATCAATCGTCACGCGGAGCGCTTCGTCGTCCTGCTCCGCATACAGGCTATACAGCCGCGAGAGCTTGCGCTTCTGCCGGTCTCGCTGACGCGTCAGCAGCTCCGCCGCATCGCTTCCGTCCACTTCTGCGGGCAGCTCTACCGACACCCGGGCAAGGTCTCGTATGACGGCTTCCTCGACCTGCTCCGCCATCATACCGCGGTTGGGGCAGTCCGGGTCGTGCGCCAGATGCCGCTTGCTTTTGTCGCGCGAATAGCATACCAGCCGCACGCCTGCCTTGCCCCATTTCTGATAACGCATTTTCGCGCCGCAGCAGCCGCATTCGAGCAGGCCGGTGAGCAGGTATTTCCCCGGCGTCCCCGGTTGGAACGAGCGCTCCCGCATCAGCCGCATCGTGCGCGCAAAGGTCTCCTCGGAAACCAGCGGTTCATGACGGCCCGGGTATACCTCGCCCTTGTATTCGATCACGCCGGTGTTGAGCCGCCGTTTCAGGATCTGCGTGACCAGCTTATCGCTGGAAAACCCGTACAGCGAGGCGATCGCCCCAGCGGACCAGCCTGCAAGATACAGCCGGTACATCTCCTTTACGGTCTCCCCGTCCCGATTCGGGATCAGGATCCCGCCGTTCCGGTCATAATCATAGCCAAACGGCAGCTTGCCGCCGCCCATCCAATAGCCCTGCCGGACGCGCTCAACCATCCCCATGCGGGTACGCAGAAAGATGTTTTCCCGTTCCAGCTGCGCAAACGCGGATAGGATGCCGATCATGGCGCGCCCATAAGGGCTGCCGGTGTCGATATTTTCGTTAATTGAAACAAAGTCGATGCCGTTCGGCAAGAATACGTCCTCGATCAGATAAAGGGTATCCTTCTGGCTGCGCGAAAGCCGGTCGAGCTTGTACACGGCGACCCGTTCAATCTCCCCCGCGTTCGACGCCCGGATCAGCCGCCCCATTTCCGGGCGGTCAAGGTTCGACCCCGACCAGCCGCCGTCGATGAAGCTCTCATAATGGGATATCCCGCGCATTTCGCAGAAGGCGCGCAGCTTCGCGGTCTGCGCGCCGATGGAATAGCCCTCGTCCGCCTGCGCCTCGGTCGAGACGCGGATATAGAGCGCTGTGATCTTTTGCATGGAAATTCACCTCTGCACTTGATTATAACACGGTTTCCCCCCACTTTTTAGCGGGAATCCTTGCCAAGCAGGTACCGCAGCAGTTCGCTCTCCACGCACAGCGGCGGCAGCGCGCCCTGCAGCTTCTGCCCGTTCAGATAGCGCCGGATCGTCATACGGCCTCGCCTCCTTTCCCGATCGATTCAGGAAAAGTATGCACAAAAAAACAGGGGTAAAAACCCCCTGTTTTTCCGGTGTCGGACGTGCATCCGGTCTTATCTTAACGGTTGAGCATCGCCGCGCCGATCAGTCCGGCGTCGTTGCCCAGCGTCGCAACCATGATCGGCGTCGCCTTATCGCCGACCTTGAACTGCTCTCTGGCCGTCTTTTCACGCACAGGCGCAAGCAGCTTTTCGCCGTAGCCCGAAACGCCGCCGCCAATGACGATGCAGTCCGGCTGCATGATGTTGATCAGGTTCGCAAGGCCGCACGCCAGATAATCACAGTACTGGTCGAACGCCTTATCAGCGAGCGCGTCGCCCGCGTCTCTCGCGTCGCAGATATCCTTGCCGTAGAGTTTGCCCTTCGCGTCGCGCAGCGCGCGCAGGCTGCTTTCTTCCGCGCCGCCGTCCATGGCTTCGTTCGCCATACGCACCAGCGCGTTCGCGGAGCAATAGCGTTCCAGGCAGCCGCGGCGGCCGCAGTTGCATTGATCGCCGCCCGCGACAATGACCATATGGCCAATCTCGCCCGCGATGTTGTTGCTGCCGGTGTAGAGCTTGCCGTCGATCACGATGCCGCCGCCGACGCCGGTGCCCAGCGTGATCATAACGACGTTGCGCATCCCACGGCCTGCGCCGCGCAGCGCCTCGCCCAACGCCGCGCAGTTCGCATCGTTGTCCAGATAGACTGGCACGTCGAAATCCGGCTTGAAGGTATCCGCAAAGCAGACGTTGCTCATCTCCAAATTGGTCGCGAACTCAAACGTACACGTTTCCTTGACAAAGGAACCCGGCACGCCGAGGCCGATGCTGGTCACGTGCTTATACGAAATCCCCTTGCTGTCGCAGACCTTTTTGGCCAGCATTTTCATATCCGCCTTCAGCCCTTCGGGATCGCCGATTTTCGTCGGCACCGTTTGCTTTGTCACGAGCTCGCCAGATTCCTGACAGAGCGCGACCACCAGGTTCGTACCGCCCAAATCAATACCAATTTTCATGTCAAAGTCCTCCTCTATCGTCATTTTCGCGGTTTTTCGTATCCATGGAATGCCCCTCCGTTCCGTCCGCCTGAACGGTCCGGCGGATCGGGTTCAGCCCTCTGGGAATAACTCCAAACCACGAATTTTGCGAAAATAAGCTGCCAGCCGTTCCCTGCTGGAATTGACCACCAGTTCCTCCGGGATTCCGGCCTCCTCGATCACGGCAAGCGCGTTGTCGAACCGGCCCACCTGATCCCTGACGTGCGCGTCGCTTGAGACCACGACCGGGACCTCATATTTTTTGCAAAGGCGGGCGATCTCCAGACAGTTCTCCCGGCTGCCGCGCCGCACGTTGACCGAATTGTTGTTGATCTCCACGATCTTCCCGTATTGGTTGCACTGGGATATGATATGCTCGTAATCGAATTTAAACGCCGGTGTTCCCGGATGTCCCAACGTCGTGATGAAGGGGTCGCGCAGCACGCCCTCCATCGCGATCGTGTGCGCCTCCTCGGTCGCGGGCTTGTAGATTGGGTCGTGAAAGGAAGCGATGATATACTCAAGCTCGCGATAATACTTGTATTCGATCTGATCGACCGCGCCCATCGGCGGCAGGATGTTGCATTCCATGCCGCGGATCACGGTAACGCCTTCGATCACGCGCGGCACGATGTTCAGGTTCGCAAAGTGCCACTGGTGTGCGCCGTCGTCCATCGCGGGGCCGTGATTGGTGATCGCGATCGCCAGCATCCCCGTTTCCTTTGCCGCGTGTACCATTTCGGTCAGCGTCGAATAGGCGTGCGAGGAAACGTTTGTGTGCGTGTGTAAGTCTGCTACGATTTGCATAGGTGTCGATTGCTCCTTTTTTCAGGTCAGCCGCCGAACGACTTGAGCATCCGTTCCTGAAGCTCCTGCGCGGCGTTGAAACCCATTTTCTTGTGGCGGTTATTCATTGCGGCAACCTCAATGATTACCGCGAGGTTGCGGCCCGGCTTAACCGGGATCGTCAGCGACGGCACCGCAATATCCAGAATGCTGGTCGTCTGCCCGTCCAGCCCGAGGCGGTCGTACATCTTGCCGTCCTCCCAGGCTTCCAGATTGATGATGAGCTCGACCTTCTCCGTCAGCTTGACCGCGCCCATACCGAAGATACGCCGCACGTCAATGATCCCGATGCCGCGCAGCTCAATGAAGTGCCGGATCACCTCGGGGGCCGTGCCGACGAGTGTCTTATCCGAAACGCGTTTGATCTCGACTGCGTCGTCCGCGATCAGGCGGTGGCCGCGCTTGACCAGCTCGATCGCGGTCTCCGATTTGCCGACGCCCGAGTCGCCGAGCAGCAGCACGCCTTCGCCGTAAATCTCGACCAGCACGCCATGCAGAGTGATCTGCGGCGCAAGCGAGACTTTCAGCGACGCAATGATCGCGCTCATGATCGTCGAAGTGAATTCATTGGTACGAAAGATCGGGGTGCCGTGTTTTTTTGCCGCCTCCAGACATTCCGGATACACGTCGATATTTCTCGAAATAATCAGTGCGGGGATTCCGGTCGAAAACAGTTTTTCAAACGCCGCCAGCCGGTCCTCTGGGGTAAACTGTCCGACATAGGTCGTTTCGACCTTCCCAATGATCTGCAGCCGGTTGGGATCGAAAAAGTCAAAATAACCGGCCATCTGGAGCGCTGGACGGTTCACGTCATCCTTAATGATTTCTATTTTGTCAAAATTCTCAGGCGCATATACAACTTCAAGTCCGAATTCCTGCACCAGACTGCCCAGCCGGACGCCAAATTCCTTTAACTGCATGGGTCTTCCTCCTGCTTACCACGAAATATGTCTATATTATAAACGAATTCCCGCCGTATTTCAATCCTTCTGTTCTACATTTTGCCTAAAATATATCCTTGCAACTTTTTTGAAAGATTATGCTTGCATTTTGCGGCAAAATATGATATTATTATATGCGTTACGTAACGCCTGAAGTAAGGAGGTGCAGGAAAATGGCAAAGTGCGATATTTGCGGCAAGGGCGTAAGCTTTGGTATCAAGGTGTCCCACTCCCACCGCCGTTCCAACAGAACTTGGAAGGCGAATGTTCGCCGGGTCAAGGCTGTTGTCGATGGTACTCCGTGCCATGTCAACGTTTGTACACGGTGCCTCCGTTCCGGCAAGGTCACTCGCGCGATCTGATGCTGAACAAACACAAAAAGCTCTGCCATTCCGGCAGAGCTTTTTCCTTGCCTGGTTTTGTTTCCGCGACCTTCCCGGCTGTCGGGCTTCCGGCTTATCCCCTTCGCGCTGAAATCCCCGCAGCCTTCGGAGAAACTGTGCGCCAATATGGATAATTGCCCGATAGGCTGGAATTGCTTGGGTGTCCGTTCCACAAGTATGGCAGTCAATCCTGCTGGTTCCATTCTTGGAAGCCGCGTGCAAAATACGCATGCATCATTTCCTCATCGTTGCACATATTCATGTGCTCCCGGGAAAGCAAACTGATATCATCTATCTATTGGAATACACACAAAAAATATCTTCATCTTTGAAACCGTCGCTGATCTTTAACAAAAGGGATAAGGGTGGTGATCCACAAAAAAGAATGGCGCAATATCCTCTGGCGTCGTTCGTATTTTTAAGGGCGGACGGGTCTCGGGCGGCCACCACGGGAACCACTTCCATTCCTCGTCTTTTCGCAAGCCATATTGTTCATACGCTTTCACTTACCCCATCCCTCCATCGGTTCCCCGGCCTATCGCTTTCCTGATCCATGCGGAACCCTGTGTTTTAATCCTAAATCAGCGAAATCGCCAGCGGCTTCCCCCATCAGCAAAAAGGGAAGAACGGTCGAGATCCGCCAAATAACCATGGTCGATCAAAATGTGCTCCAAGCCATATTGCCGACACATTGCCAAAGTCTCGGCATTGTCTGCGACCAGGGATTCCATTGTACAGCCGGAATCATCCAGCCGCACTTCGACGGTATTCGCATACGCCTGTATCTCATGGAAGCGCCGCCGTATATACGATTCCGTCATTATCAAACATCGATAGCAGATATGCTGGAGATAATGTCCCTCGAAATCCTTTGCCCAATCAAAAGGGATATAACATCCCTCAAGGATCAGGTTCTGCTGGTTTTCGATCACGGTTTTAATGATTTCCCGGACGATGGGCCATAAAACCTCCGTCAATGCTGCATCATCGCTCAGAGGCGTGAGCGCCGTATGCCCGCTGCGGATCAAACCCATTTTCAAATGGTCGATGGAAAAGTACGGATATCCGTATTCTTCCAAAAGCCTTTGTGCCAAAGCGGTTTTCCCGGTATGGGATGCACCGCCGATCAGCAAAACCATATGTCCCCTCCTAACCCTTGAAGGATGCTCCGCCCTATCCGATCATACGGAACAGCGCAGCGGTGCGCACAGCCCAATCCGCAAACCATGCGCGCCAGAAGATCACTATATCCGTGAACGGTTCAGCGGCGCAGGAAACGGAGCACGGCTACGTTAAAACGCGCAGGCGTTTCCGCCGCACAAAAATGATTTGCGCCTTCAATACAGCAGTATTCGCCCTGAGGAAGCTCCTGTGCAATCCGCCGCGAATGGGAATCCCAGATCATATCCGCAGAGCCGACGATCACGAGCGCCGGCACATCGATCCGGCGAAGATCCTCCCACCGCACGCCATAATCGTGCGTCATCAGGGCCAGGACATCATGCTTTCGGCGCACCGCTTCATTCCGTGCGCCTACGAATTTCATAGCCGCAACGACCGGATACAGCGGCAACTGGATATAAGGTTTCACGCCTTGCAGCATTTGAATATTCGCGCCGTTCAGCACCAGCCGGTCAACATATGCAGGATATTTCAGCGCAAACCGAATGGCAAGGTTTCCCCCGTCGCTGAAACCGATCACATGCGCCCGCGGAACGCCCAGCACATCCAACACCATCTTTAAATCGTCTGCGAAGAGATCGAACGACAGGCCACGCGTACCCGGCTCAGAACCGCCGTGGCCTCGGCTGTCCATCGCGATCACACGGAATCCCATCCGCACCAGTACGGGGACTTGTCCCCTCCAATAGCCGCTGTCCTCGCCGTTGCCATGCAGCAGTACGACCGGCTCGCCGCTCCCTGACTCAAAGCAGCAGATTTTCGCATCCCCGCAGGTGATAATATGCTTTTTTTCGTACATCCTATTCACTTCCCCTCGTTTTTATCATTGCAAAAGGTAATGAAAAAAAGCGACGACCGAACCGATCATCGCCTTTTTGATGTGCGCGCTGAGTTATCTTCCCGGGCCGTCTCCAGCCAAGTATTGTCACC
>CAJUGU010000132.1 GCA_910586105.1 uncultured Eubacteriales bacterium
TTCTTGCCCCCAGCGTCTTATTCAATGGTGTGTTTACCATTGTCAAGCGATGCTACCGGAATAGTTTTTGGAAAAATTTTTTCACGTACTGAAAACGGTGCTTTCCTACGGTCGCGCCGCTCTTTGAGAAAGTATGCTGCATGGATGCACAGCTTTGCGCCCATGCAGCGTCTTACGCTTTAAAAATTTTGTAAAAACGGGTCTCTTCGCTGAAATTTATGTTATAATGAAGAAAAAAGGAGGCGTTTCCCCATGGGCTTTACCCCGATCTACCTGACGAGCTGGCCCCGCGCGTCACATTTTGAATATTACAGCAAGCAGATCCGCACCAATTATGGGATAACGGTACGCTTGGACGTTACCCGGCTGCTCCATTGGACCCATTCGCACCGCCTGCACTTTTATCCGGCGATGCTGTATGCCATCATGCGTGCAGTAAATAGCCGTCCGGAATTCCGTATGGCATATCGCGACGGCGTTCTGGGCTATTACGATCTCTGCCACCCGTCTTATACGATCTTTCATCCGGACGACCACACTTTTTCGGATATTTGGAGTGAATATGACTCCGATTTCCGCCGGTTTTACGTTTCTGTACAGCAGGATATGGAACAATGGCGCGACGTAAAGGGCATAAAAACTAAGCCGGGGCGTCCGGAAAACTTCTGTCCGATTTCCTGTGTCCCCTGGCTGGATTTTACATCGGTCGCTCATGATACGACCGGCCCCGGCCCGATGTATTTCCCGGTCATTACCTTTGGGAAATACACGGAAAATGACGGGAAATTTACCCTTCCACTGTGTCTGCATATCAATCATGCCGCTGCCGACGGCTGGCATACTTCCATGTTGCTTTCCGATCTGCAAGCCCTCCTGGATGATTGTGGGAATTGGATGGTGTAAAGGCAATCGCCTGTCTTTTTTCACACTCGTCCCCCAGTTCGCTAAATCCTGTAATGCAATCTGCTTCACACCTCATATCCCCGCATGTTGACCTTGCTCCTTCCCCGCAAAAACACCGGGCTGACAGGAAATTTATTTCCTGTCAGCCCGGTTCTTCGATCCATCTATCGGTCAATCCGGATACCGTTTTGCCAATTCCTCCACGATCTGTGCGATCGCGCCGTGGTCGTTATCACAAACAATCTCATTCGCAGCCTTGCGGACACATTCCTCGCCGTTTTCCGGCACAAACGAATAAAATTCCTGCACCATCGACAGATCGTTCGCACTGTCCCCCGCCGTATATACGTGTTCATGCGCGATCCCGCACAGCTCCGCGACCTGCGCGACGGCTTTCCCCTTCGTCGCCTGCGAAGAAGTCACCTCGCAGAAGATCGGCATGGCGGACGCGGTCGAAAACCGGTCGCCGAACGCCTGCAAATGGGTTTGCAGCTGCGCGATCTCCTCCGGTTCGCCGGTCAGATTGAGCTTGCTCCATTCCGTACAGGGCGGCAGTTCGTCCAACGAACGGCAGGGCGGCGCAATGCCCAGTATCCGGAAGTGCTGCCGAGTCATCCGGCTATTATACAAAATAAATATTTTGTCTTGTACATAAACCTCTGCGCCGATCCCCGGCACGCTTTCACGGGCGGCTTGCAGCAGCGCAAGCGTTTCCGCAGGCATACTGTTATGCCGCAGGAGCGTCCCGTCGGTATCGTATACCAGCGACCCGTTCAGGCAGACATAGGGCGCGTTGACCGGCACGTCGTTAAAATACATCCGCGTGACCTCGACCGCGCGCCCGGTCGATACGCAGAAGCGTCCCCCCTGCTCGGTAAACCAGCGGAGCGCTTCACGGTCCTTGTTTCCGATCAGGCGGCTGCTGTTGAGCAGCGTGCCGTCCATATCACTCGCTAACAATACGTTTTCAAAGCGTTTCATGTCATTTTCCTCAGCTTATCAAGGATTTCCGTGAAATATCCCGGCAAAGGTGCGTCAAAACGCATCTCTTCCCCGGTTTCCGGATGTACCAGCGTCAAATGCGCCGCGTGCAAGCATTGCCCGCCGATCGACGAAAAACGGTCTTTCGGCGCCCCATAAACCGGATCGCCAACGATCGGGTGCCCAGAAAACGCCATATGCACGCGGATCTGGTGCGTGCGTCCGGTCTCAAGCCGAAAGCCCATGTGAGAATACCCCGGATATGCAGCAAGCGTCTGATAATGCGTGACCGCTTCCCTCCCGCCTGTGCCGACCGCCATCTTTTTCCGGTCGGTCGGGTGTCGCAGGATCGGCTGGTCGACCGTTCCCTCCGGTTCGCGGAATACGCCGATCACGATGCCTTCATACTCCCGCCGGACTGCGTGACGCTGGATTTGTTCCGACAGATGCTGGTGCGCCGCGTCGTTTTTCGCCACGACCAGCAGCCCCGAGGTGTCCTTATCGATCCGATGCACGATGCCGGGGCGCAGTTCGCCGTTGATTCCGGACAGACGTTCCCCACAGTGATACATCAACGCGTTGACCAGCGTGCCACTCCAGTTCCCCGCCGCCGGATGGACAACCATGCCGCGCGCCTTGTTGACAACGACGATCGAATCATCCTCGTAGACAATATCCAGCGGCAGGTTTTCGGGCGTCAAGTCAATCAGCTTTACATCCGGCAATCTCACATGGATTTCGTCCGTTTCCGCGATCTTATAGTTTTTTTTCCGCGCTTTGCCGTCGATTGTTACCGCTCCTTCCGACAGCAGCCGCTGCGCGGCGCTGCGCGTGATTCCGGGTACAGCGCTGCTCAAAAAGGCGTCGATGCGCTGCCCGGCAGCCTCCACTCCCGGATGCAAAGCCAGTGTTTCAGCCATCCGCCCCCACCTCTTTCTCCGGTTTTTCCAAACTTTTATGCTGGAATTGAACGTAGACAAAGAATAAGGCTGCCCCAACGCATACGAAAATATCCGCAACGTTGAATACCGGGAAGTCGATCAGCTTGAAATAAAACAAGTCGACGACGTAGCCGCGGAAGATCCGGTCAATGAAATTGCCGACCGCCCCGCCAAACAGCAGATAAAGCGACCACTTCCCCATTGTCGTTTGGATCATGCCCCGCCGGAGCGCCAGCGCGATCGCCGCGAGCACCAGCGGCGTGAGGATCAAGAACAGCATCCGCTGGCCGAGGAACAGCCCGAACGCGGAGCCCCGGTTCTCTATATAGGTCAGATGAAAAATACCTTCCAGCAACGGGATGTCCCCGAGGGGCAGGAGCACATGCACCGCCCACCACTTGACCGCCTGATCCAGCGCGATCATGCCCAATATCGATAAAACAGCCAGCATACGCGTTCCTCTCCTGAAGAAAAGGGGCAGGCAAACGCGCCTGCCCCAAGTTTTTGATATCAACCGACAACCGATGCGCAGCGCGCGCACAGGGTCGGGTGTTTGGCGTTTGATCCAACACTGCGAATGAGCTTCCAGCAACGCTCACACTTTTCATTTTCCGCATGTGTAACGGAAACCTTAGCGCCGTCGCGATTTTCGGCGGTCTTCGGCGCGCCTTCGCCGGAAACCAGCTGGATCTCGGAAACGATGCACAGGTCTGCAAGTGCTTCCGGCGTAAAGCGCTCGGTGAAGTAACGGTGTGCTTCTTCCCCAAACTCTACGGTGACGGCGGCTTCCAGCGGCTTGCCGACGATCTTCTGGTTCCGGGCCGCTTCCAGCGCACGGTTGATCTCGTCGCGCAGGGCCAGCAGACGGTTCCACTTCTGTTGCCGCTCTACATCGAATCCATAGGCGGCATTGGGCGCAGGCATCTGGTTGAGCGCGATGTTGCGCAGGTCGTCCCCTTCCCGATGAGGCATCGCCTTCCAAATTTCGTCCGAAGTGAAGCACAGGATCGGGGCGATCATACGGACGATCGCATCCAGGATGTGGAACATCGCGGTCTGTGCAGACAGGCGCGACTTCCCTTCGTCGCAGTACAGGCGATCCTTGATCACGTCGAGATAGAAGTTGGACATATCCACGACGCAGAAATTATGGATCGCATGCAGCACGGTGTGGAATTCATATGCGTCATAGCCCGCGATCACCTTCGTGACCAGCTCGTTCAGCTTCATCAGCGCCCACTGGTCAAGCTCTTCCAGCTGTTCATACGGCAGCAGCTGCGAGATCTCGAAGCCGTTCAGGTTGCCGAGGATATACCGCGCGGTGTTGCGGATCTTGAGGTAATTCTGCGACAGGTGCTTGAACATTTCTTTGGAAATGCGCATATCCTGCTGGTAATTCGACGAGGAGACCCACAAACGCAGGATATCCGCGCCGTATTCCTTCAAAATATCCTGCGGATTGATGCCGTTGCCGAGCGACTTGGACATTTTCTGACGTTCCTCGTCGACGATCATGCCGTGCGTGATAACAGTCTTATATGGCGCGACGCCTTTGGTCGCGATCGAGGTCAGCATCGAGGACTGGAACCAGCCGCGATACTGGTCATTGCCTTCCAGATAAACGTCCGCCGGGAATTTCATATGGGGGAACTTCCCGCCTTCGAGAACCGCCGCGTGGGACGAACCAGAGTCGAACCAGACGTCCATGGTGTCGGTTTCCTTGTCGAAGGAACCGCAGCCGCATTCGCACTTGATATCGTCCGGCAAAATTTCGGAGGCGTCCAGCTCGAACCATGCGTTGGAGCCGCGCTCGCGAAACAGCTCGGAAACGATCTTGATCGTGCGTTCGTTGACCAGCGGCTTGCCGCAGTCCTTGCAGAAGAAGATCGGGATCGGCACGCCCCAAATCCGCTGGCGCGAAATGCACCAGTCGGAGCGCTCCTGGATCATGGAGGTCATGCGCTCCTCGCCCCAGCCGGGCAGCCAGGTGATATGGCGGCAGGCCTCAACGGCGTCGTCCTTCAGTGCGTCGATCGAGCAGAACCACTGTTCGGTGGTGCGGAAAATGATCGGGTTTTTGCAGCGCCAGCAGTGCGGGTAGGAGTGTACGATATCCTCGGTTGCGAGCAGCGCGCCGCAGTCGTCGAGATCCTTGAGGATCACTTCATTGGAATCGTCGACGTACATCCCTTCGTATTTGCCGGATTCTGCGGTATGGCAGCCCTTTTCATCAACCGGGACGATGATCGGGATCTGATATTTCTGGCAGACGATAAAGTCGTCCGCGCCGAAGCCGGGCGCCGTGTGGACACAGCCGGTGCCGGCGTCAAGGGTAACATGCTCGCCGGTGATAACGACCGAAGCGCGGTCGTAGAGCGGGTGCTTGGTCTGGATCATTTCCAGATCGGAACCCAGCACGGTCGCGAGAACCTCCCACGAGGAGATACCGGCGGTCTCCATGACCGACTTGACCAGCTCCTTCGCAAGCACGTAAATCTCACCGTTCGGGACTTTTACGAAATCATATTCAAAGAACGGGTTCAAAGAAATCGCAAGGTTGCCCGGGATCGTCCAGGTCGTGGTCGTCCAGATCACGAAATACACGTTTTCGATCGAGCCGAGCAGCTTGGAGATTACACCTTTGTCGTCGGTCACGGCGAACTTGACGAAGATCGACTTGCAGGGCACATCCTGATATTCGATCTCGGCCTCCGCCAGCGCGGTCTCGTCCTTCGGACACCAGTAAACCGGCTTCATGCCTTTGTAAATGAAGCCTTTTTTCACCATTTCGCCGAAGACCTCGATCTGCTTGGCCTCAAAATCATGGGTCAGCGTGAGGTACGGGTTGTCCCAATCGCCGATCACGCCCAGGCGCTTGAACTCCGTGCGCTGGGTGTCGACATGCTTGCGCGCGAACTCCTCGCATTTGGAGCGGAATTCCGCGACCGAAACCTTGTCCCGATCCATCCCGTAGGCCTTGATTGCCTGCCGCTCAATGGGCAGACCGTGGGTATCCCAACCCGGCGTATACGGGGCGTGGAAACCCGCCATATTCTTGTATCGGACGATAATGTCCTTCAAGATCTTGTTGAGGGCGTGTCCCATATGCAGGTTACCGTTGGCATACGGGGGGCCGTCGTGGAGGATGAACAGGGGCTTGCCCCCGTTTTTCTCCATCAGCTGTTGATAAAGATCGTCCTTCTCCCACTGTTCCAGAAAACCGGGTTCCCGCTTGGGCAGTCCCGCACGCATCGGGAAATCGGTTTTCGGCAGGTGGATGGTTGCATTGTAATCCTGCGGCATCTACCGTTTCAGTCCTTTCCTAACGAAATATGTATCCTTATCGATCCTCAGTGGGATTATAATCCGCACCGAATTTCAAGTCTCCAAAATCAAAATCGCGTCGGCCATGCTGCTCGGGAAGCGGCTCCGCGCTGCTTGCCAGCGTGACCTCCATCACGTTGAAGCGGGTCGTCGGCTGCTGCACGACCTTTACGTCTTCGTTTTCATCCGCTTCCACGGCGACCGTCCCCTCGGCTGCGGCGACCGCCTGCGTCGGCATGGGCTGCGGGCGGGTATCGCTGGATACGGGTTCCACGACCGCCTTGGCGACCGCAGGCGCGCTTTCGATCGCCAGATCGTCGGACGCCGACATCTTCATCAGCATCTTAGTCTGTTCGTCATACAGCGCGGTCACATGGGACAGGAACTGCGCCGTTTTTTCCTTCGCAGTGTGCAGCTTCCGTGATTCGGCTTCGATCTGGACGCGGTACGCCTCGATCTGTTCGTCCGCGTTCTGACGCGCTTCGGCGATCAGCTGAGCCGACTCCGCCTGCGCCTTGTCAATGGTCTCCTGCGCGATGCTCTGCGCTGAAACCAGCGCGCGCCGCATCCCGTTCTCCACGCTGCGGTATTCCTCTATCTTATCCACGAGAACCTTCATCTTCGATTTCAGCGCCGCGTTCTCCTTTTGGAGCGAGGCATATTCCTCCGCCAGCATCTCCATAAAGTCGTCGACAGCCTTCTGATCGTAGCCGCCGAACACGGCTTTTTCAAAATTCGTTGCCTGAATTTCCTGCACTGTCAGCATATCCATAAACTCCTTCAAAAATATCACGCCGTATGACAGCTACGGCGGACCATGAACTTATATCTTTATCCCGTTCCAGCCAGCGTTTTGGAAGCTGTGAGGCGGGTTTTTCGATGGTTCCCCAAAAGCGGCGCCAAAACGCAGCGCGGCGTTCAGCGCCTTTTCCCGTTTTGATGGGGGCCGGCCAGCGGCTGCGCGCCGCCGCGCCGGCCCCGCGCGGCGTATCCCGACCCCGATCCTAATAAATGCCGTAAGCAAGCGCCTGCCGCAATATGCCAAGCGCAATGAACGCCAGCAGGAATGCAAAATCGATCGGGATCATACTGCCGCGCTGGAAAGGCTCCACCAATTTGCGGAAGGGCAGGATGATCGGCTCGGTCACCAGATAAAGCAGCTCATTGATCTGGGAGTCCCTTCCCTGCGGGAACCAGGATAGGATCGCCCGCGCAAACATTGCAAACTCCATGAACGAGAGCAGCGTGACCGCAATTTGATAAACAAGTCCCATAAGCTTACAGGTAAACGCCGTTGCTTTCCAGCTCGTCGATCAGGTCGCCCAGGATATCTACGTTATAGGGCGTGATGATATACGTGCTGTTCGCAACCTTTTTGATCTTCCCTTCGTTGGCATAGGCAACACCCGAAAGGAAGTCGATCAACCGGCGCGCAACGTCTTTATTGGTCGATTCCAGATTGAGTACGACTGTGCGCTTGTCCTTCAGGTGATCCGCGATCTCCGCAGCGTTCTCAAAACGGTCCGGCTTGACCAGCACGACCGCGAGCTGTGTCGTTGCGTTGATGTTTACCACCTTGTTGCTCCTGCGCGGTGAAACATCGGCCGTATAGGAAAGCGATTCCTCCATGCTGGGGGCTGGGGGCGCTTCTTTGCGCTGCTGCTTGGGCACGAACTCTTCAAAGTCGTCCTCCACATCTTCGCCCTTTACCCAGTCGAGAAAGTTCTTAAACGAACCCATAAGCCAAAGTCCTCCTTAAAATCTTACAGACTATTTTTTGATGGCTGCCGCGCATAGTCACGCGCCCCGAAAATCGCGGAGCCTACCCGGACCATGGTCGATCCGCAGGCGATCGCGTCTTCAAAATCGTTTGTCATACCCATGGACAAACAAGCCATACATACATTATCGTATTTTTTTGTCGATATGTCAATAAATAGTTCTTGCATTTCGTGAAAATAATACAAATTATTCCCGTCTGGCGGGGTTACCGGCGGGATCGCCATGAGCCCTTTTACCGAAAGATTCCCAAATCCTGCAATTTTATCCAACGATTCCCCGAGCTCTTCCAGGGAAAAACCACTTTTCGCGGCCTCTTTCCCAATGTTGACCTCCAGCAGCACGTCCTGACGGATCTGGCGCTTGCCCGCCTCCCGGTCGATCGCCTGCGCCAGCCGCAGAGAACCGACCGACTGGATCAGGCTGACCTTCCCGATCAGGTATTTGACCTTATTCGTCTGCAAGGTACCGATGAATTGCAGGTCGGCGCCGCCGTAGGCCGACTGCTCATATTTTTCCAGCAGCTCCTGCACGCGGTTTTCCCCGCACACGGAGATCCCGTGCTCCACGGCGAAGCGCACGCGCTCCGCGCTGTTCATCTTGGTCGCCGCCAGCAGCGCGACCTCCTCCGGCCTGCGCCCCGCGCGTATAGCGGCTTCGGCGACGCGTTCCCGGACCCGCGCGATGTTTTCCGCCAGCAGCGCCTGTTCCTGTTCGGTCATCATTTCAGCACCTTCCTGTCCTCGATCTCTTTCCCCTGTATAATGATCAGGTCCTGCATCACCAGCGCGTTGCTCGCGCTGGCCGAGTTCAGCTCCTGCTTGACAACATAGTAGCTGTCCGCCTCGTAGATCTGCGTGATCTCCTTGAAGCGCGCGAACGAACCGCTCATGATATAGACCCCGATCCGGGTAATCGTCGTTTCGACGCCGTCCTTGTCGGTCCTGGTTTCGGTCTCCACACGGACGGCTTCCTTTGGCACCTTCAGCCCGGTGTAACTGCCGAAGATCAGGTCGATCTCCTGCTCCCGCATGGAAACGATGCTGGATGTAAAGCGGTCGCCGGTCAGAATGACCAGCGCGTGCTCCTCGTCGTCCGAACGCCGGATATCATGGACGGAAGCGGTCACGGTTTCCCCGGTCTGGGAAAACCGGACGGTCACCTTGGCCCCGACCCGGGTCCGGCGCGCGTCGCTCAGGTCGATCGGCGCCGCAAAATACCACGAAAAGCCGCGCACGATCTTGCCCAGCGCATTCTCCGGCACGTTGCGGGGCTTGTCTTCCATCAGCCCGACCAGCTGTTCATAGGATAAGGTCTCGAGCAGCTCTTCGGTCAGGATCCCTTCGTAGCCGTCGACCGTTTCGGAAAAGTAGCCGGTCGCCGGCGAAAGGATCGAACGTGTCTGGCCGCTCACCTGATTGCTCAGGGCCGACATCTGGCGTTCAAGCGCTTCCAGCTCCTCGCGCAGCGTTTCGGTCTCCAACGAGCCCGCCGCGCGGCGCAGCGACTGCTCGCGCAGCCCTTCCGCCGTGTCTTTCGCGTCGGTGACGATGCCGTCCTTCACCTGCGAGCTGAGCGTGCGCATAGCGGCCGTCAGCTGCTGGTCGAGCCGCGCCGTATCGGAATAGTCCCCCGCCGAACGTAACGCCGCACGCAGAAGGGTGACTTCGGCTTCCAGCCGTTCCAGCTCCCGGCTGGTCTCGAGCGCGGCTTCGCCCGCGTAAACGACGGCCAGCTGGGATTGCTTCTTCACCCGTTCCCCATTCGAGGCCAGATGCTTGACGGTCGGGCTGGTCACGTTTTCGATCAGCTCCTCATCCCGGATGAAAATGCCGGAACATTCGATGCTGTCCTCGACCGTGACCCGTGTCGCAGCGACCGTGACATAGTGGTTGCTGAAGGCATACACGGTCTGCGCGACGATGTACAGCAGCGCGACTGCGCCGACCAGCACGACAACCGTATTGCTGTTGCGCCGCCGCCGATATAATTTGATCCTCTTTTTTTCCTTTTCCATAGTCGTTCCGCTCCTGCGGCGGCCACGCCTTCGGCGTTACGCGCCCCCGCTGTTCCTCGGCTCCCGCTTCTGGTAGAATTCTACATGATTTTGCGGGATAATGGTGGATATCGCATGCTTATAGACCATCTTCTGGCAGCCGTCGCTGTCAAGGATCACCACAAAGCTGTCAAACCCGCGCACCGTCCCACGCATCTGGAAGCCGTTGGTCAGGAAGACCGTGACCGGGATCGACTGCTGCCTGACAACGTTCAAAAAGCCGTCCTGTAAATTGATTTCGTTTCTCATCTTTGAATCCCTCCATAAAATTCCAATTTATGGATCTATCATACACCGTTTGCGCGGAGGAATGCTGTCGAATCCTGTAGCAACGCCGCAAGTTCCACGCCTTCTTCGTAGCGCAGCCAATGTATCGCCGGATCCCGCGCAAGCCACGTGAGCTGTCGCTTGGCATAATTGCGGGTGTGCTGCCGCAGCAGGTCCGCGCAGTGTTCCAAGCTGTCGCGGCCCTCGATGCAAGGGATGAGTTCCTTGTAGCCGATTGCCTGCGCCGCCGTCCCGGCGAGCTGGCCCGCAGCGAGCAGCCGCGCGCACTCGTCCAGCAGGCCGTCGCGCAGCATCTGCCCAACG
>CAJUGU010000133.1 GCA_910586105.1 uncultured Eubacteriales bacterium
GCTTAGCAGTCCAATCCCTTTGAGTTAAATGTGTCAACTGATATTGACAATATCACCTTATCGCGCAGTAAATTTTCGAATCGATGAAGACGGCGACCTGCTCTGTCCGAACAACCGAAAAATCCATTTTCAGCGTTCTGTGCCAGTCAGAGGGAACCGTTACGGCAGAACAGAGGAACTCTACCAGTGCGAGGACTGCTCTGGCTGTTCCCACAAGGACAAATGCTCCAGGGCGAAAGGCAACCGCACCATTCGCTTAAACGAGGAGCTGACCCGTTTCCATCAGGAGGTCCTTGACAACCTGAACTGCATTCATGGTGCGCTGCTGCGCATGAACCGCTCCATTCAGGCCGAAGGGGCTTTCGGCGGCATCAAGTGGAACCGCTCTTACACAAGAGCTCGTAGGAGAGGCTTAGACGGCCTGATTTTGGAAACTGCTCTTATTTCCTGCGGTTTTAATCTCCACAAGTTCCATTTAAGGTCTCTGGCAAGGTAGCTTGCCACAAAAAAAACTTGAATAAATTTTCATGTTTTGGCTGGATTTAATCCCGGCTTGTTTGCGTGCGCCCTTTTTTTACCTTTGAATACGTAATCAGCAGAAGCCGCCCAAAAAGGGCGGCTTCTGCTGATTTTTGGCTGTTTTTTTACAGCCCCTTCTATGTAAATATGAAGATGAAAAAAGTGTTATCCGCAGCGCTTGCGTCCGTGATAGCGATCAGCACGCTTTCTCCGGCTTTTGCTGCGAACATTCAGCCTACCGGTTACCATCATGCTTATCTGTCCGGCGTTAGAAACGGGAGGTTCGAGCCTGCAAGAAATATGACCCGTGCGGAAGCGGTGGCTATGCTGACGCGGCTGTATCATTATACGGATGGCCGGGGCTATTCGCCAACGTTCTCTGACACGAAGGCAAACCAGTGGTACAGCAACTATCTTGGCTGGGCGCAGGCCAATGGATCCTTGGAGAATACCGGTACATTCCGTCCAAATGAGAGTATCACCCGTGCCGAATATCTGGATTTTCTGTTTCGTTTCCAAAAGGCGAATGGAAAGCAGCTACCCGACCGTTTTCGGATTTAAGCGGCGTAAGCGCGAAAACTAAAGCGCAAATTGCTCATGCGGTTTCTAACGGTACGCACGATGGTGTGAGAGGTCGACGGGTGAAATAATCACCTGCCTCCTGTTCGATCATATATCCGTTATTTTATACGCAGCCGGTTACTCCGGCTTTCCGGTTCCTTTCCGGCCTCCATACTTACGGTATTCCGATGGGCTGATGCCGACATATTGCCTGAAGCCTTTGGAAAATGTCTGCTGGTTTGAATAGCCAACCTGAGCGGCGATTGCTGCCATAGACAGAATGTCCTCTGCCAGCAATGCCTTTGCATGATCCATACGAAGCCTGGTCAGAAACTCCTGCGGGGGCATCCCATATTCTGCCCGGAAGCATTTTGACAGATGGCTCCGGCTTACGCCAAGTTTTCCGGCAAGCACCGCGATCTGTATCTGTTCCTGAAAGTGGTCGCCCATATACCGCATAGCGAGCTGGGCGCAATTTGGGTGTGGAAACGCGGGAACCGCTTCGGACTCAGCAGTCTGCAGCGTTTTTTCCCGTCCGTCACGGCGAAAGGCTGTCGGGGCCTGCCCCGTATTCTGCCGGAACATTTTTGAAAAGGACAGTACGTCCGAATACCCCAATGCCACCGCAATTTTAGAAATTGGCTGACTGGTTTCCGCCAGCAGGCGTTTGGCTTCCAAAGCGCGTTTCTGAATCATATACTCCTGAGGTGAAATGTGGTATTCCTCTTGAAAACACTTTGTCAGATAGCTTCGGTCAATACCGATTGACTCCGCAATTTCCGAGACCCGCAGCCGCAGCATATAACGCTGGTCGATGTAGTTCTTTGCAACCTTTGCATAGCTGCCGCGGGAATAGAAGCGCGGCGCGGACGGCCCCTGCGGCTGGCTCTCCATCATCAGGGCGAAAAAACGCAGCAGCTCAGCCGTGCGATAAAGCTCATGGACATAACTGATTTGGTGCTTTTCCATCATATTCCGGATACACTGTTCCAATCCAGCAGGATTGGAAACCGAGATGACATGGTTCTGACGGGAAAAACCGCTTTGCTCTAAATGATCCTCCGAAGCGAAACCGCTGAAACCGACCCAGCCATAGTGCCAAGGCTCGTCATGATCCGCACGGTAAATTGTCACATCAGCGGGATAAATCAAAAAGACCTGCCCAGCAGAAACCGTATAGTGCTGTTTCCCCACCTGATAGGTGCCCTTGCCGCGCAGCACAACATGAAGCAGATAGGATGTACGGACATAAGGGCCAAAGCTATAATCCGGGGCGCAGCGTTCAAAGCCGCAGTAATTCAAGTGGCATGCCTGCGGACCGCTGTAATGGTTGTGCATATCTGCAATATGCTCCAACGGATACTTTTGCTGATGCAGCAGGGTTTCCTCTGTCGTGATTTCCATAAAGATACCATCGCGTTCTCCACGGATTGTAGAATGCACAGACGCACCTCCTTGCTAAATGCATATGCGTTTTTCTACAAACATTATACCGAAATTCAAAGTGTTTTGCAAACGTCTGCGGAAAACGAGCGGAAGATCCAATGATATCCTGTAAAGGCAGCGTAAAGACACAAATGACAGCATTTCTTTCCCAATCTGAAACTTATCTTTCTTTTTTGTCAGGATGTATAAATCAGAAGGCTGTCCAGAAGGCGAATACAGAACACATTTGGATGTCAACTATACACATTCCGCCATACAGGGTGAAAAAGTGATATGATATAATGTTCCCAGCACAAAGCCTTACCAATCAAATTTCAGAGTAAAGGAGTAATTACAGTGAAAGTGAAACAGATGATCGCCGCTTCGATTGCGGCAGCGGCGCTTTTCTCTCTGACCGCCTGCGGAGGGGGCGGCGAGACTGGCAGCGGATCTTCCGGCGATGGGCTTGAGGTCAAAATCTGGGACTCCACACAGAAGGACGGCATCGAGCAGATTTGCAATGATTGGTCGGCACAGTCCGGTGTTCCCGTCAACGTGGAGGTTGTCAACTGGGACAGCTACTGGACGCTGTTGGAAGCCGGTGTTTCGGGCGGTTCCATGCCAGATGTATTCTGGTCGCATTCCAACTATATCCAGAAATACATGGATGCCGAAGTCCTGCTCCCGCTGAACAGTTATATTGATGCGGACGATTCGACCGACCTGAACAACTACTTCCCGGATATCGTTGACCTGTACACCAATGATGCAGGCACGCATTACGCGATTCCGAAGGATTACGACACCATTGCGCTGTTCTACAACAAAAAGATGTTTGATGCGGCAGGAATTCCCTATCCGGACAACAGCTGGACCTGGGAGGATCTGTACGAAGCGGGCAAAAAGCTGACAACAGGCGACGGCTCCCAATACGGTATCGCGATGGACACCGATTTGAACCAGGAGGGTTATTACAACATCATCTACAGCTATGGAGGATACGTCCTGAGCGATGACAAAAAGACCTCTGGCATGGACGATCCCAAGACCATTGAAGCAATGGAAATGTGGGGGAATATCATCCGGGATTGTATGCCGCCCCAGTCCATGCTTGGTGAAGCGGGCGAAACCGATCTGTTTACATCCGGTGTCACAGCGATGCAGTTGACCGGTTCCTGGCGCGTAGCCGTGTTCCAGACCTACGATGAGGCTTCCGACTGGGCGGTTGCCGAGATCCCATATTGCGACCGTAATGGCAACGGCCAGTGCGATGATGGCGAACGTGTTTCCATCTATAACGGCCTTGGTTGGGCCGCATCTAAGAACACCGGGAATCCGGACGCCGCATATTCCCTGATTGCGTATCTCTGCTCCAGGGAAGGCCAGACCAGGCAGGCAGAACTGGGCGTAACCATGAGCGCCTATATGGGAACCTCTGATGCCTGGAAAAACTGTACAGACCTTTGGGATCTCAGCCCCTTCCTTGATGAAGCAAACGGCGATGCAACGCTGGTCATCTATCCGCACTCCCGCTCTACGATCTGGGGCGAGGATATGAAGAAGCAGCTTGTCCCCGCATGGAATGACCCCTCGACCATGGCGGATACCTGCCGCATGGTCGCAGAAAGCATGAATGCTCATCTTGCGCAGGCGTGATTCGACTGGCGGGCTGCTGCGGCCGTTCGCCGGGCGGCCCGCTTCTTTAGAAACGGTTCAAATGGAGGAGGGAATCAACTTGAATGCAAAGAAAATGACCGCGGCACAGAAAAACGAAGCCATTTGGGGGATTGCATTTGTTCTGCCGACGATTATCGGTTTGGCTGTGCTGAACTTCTACCCGATTTTTAATACAGTCTGGCTGTCTTTTTTCAAAACCGGCGATTTCGGCAAGGGAAATACCTTTGTCGGGCTGAGCAATTATGCCGGGGTGTGTTCCAGTGGGGAGTTTTGGGGCTCACTGTTCAACACCTTCAAATATGCCATTGTCGAAGTGCCGCTTTCACTTGCAATCGCATCGGTGTTGGCGGTTTTTCTGAATCGGAAGATACACTTCCGCTCCGGCTATCGGACGATTTTTTTCCTGCCGATGGTCGCGGCGCCGGCAGCGGTCGCAATGGTCTGGAAATGGCTTTATAACCAGCGTTACGGCCTGCTCAACCACATTTTCGGAACCGATATCGCGTGGATATCTTCACCGTCAACCGCATGGCTGGCAATTGGCATCGTTGGCGCATGGTCGATTATCGGCTATAATATGGTGTTGTTCCTCGGCGGCCTGCAGGAAATCCCGCACGACTATTACGAAGCGGCAGATATTGACGGCGCTTCCGGTATCCGGCAGTTCTTCTGTATTACGATCCCTCTGCTCAGCCCTACGATCTACTTTATTTCACAAACCCGTATTATATCAGCGCTTCAGGTATTTGACCTGATTTATATGATGGTGGATTCTACCAACATCGCACTGAAATCCGTGCAGTCGGTCGTTTATGTATTCTATCAGTATGTCTTTACTTATGATAACAAGGGCTATGGTTCTACGATGGTCGTGCTTCTGCTGGTGCTTATCCTGCTTTTGACGGTTATCCTGCAAAAGCTTGAAAAGAAATTCGTATTCTACAATTAAGGAGGGTAGAAAATGGACAGCGTCCACACAAGAGACAAAATCACCCGGGTTGTGATCCATGTAATCCTGATCGTCATGTCAATTATCATGCTGGCGCCTTTCGCCTGGATGATTCTGACCGCATTCAAGACGGTTTCCGAATCGACTTCGCTTGATCCGTTCGTCATTTTCCCGTCCAGCTGGGAATTTGACAATTTCGTAACCGTATGGAAAAATTACAACTTCCTTATCCTTTATAAAAACACCCTGCTTATGATTTTCTTCCGCGTACTATGCGCCGTGCTGACAGCGACGATGGCAGGCTATGCGTTCGGACGGCTGAATTTTCCGTTCAAAAACGCCCTTTTCATGCTGGTCATGATGCAGATGATGGTGCCTTCTCAGATTTTCCTGCTGCCGCAGTACCTGATGGTTTCCAAAATGGGAATGCTCAATACACAGTTTGCGCTGGTTTTTCCCGGTATTGTGACTGCCTTTGGCACCTTTCTGCTGAAAACTTCCTTCCAGGGACTCCCGAAGGATCTGGAAGAAGCCGCCGGGATCGACGGCTGCAATATTGGACAGAAATTCCTGCTGATCATGGCTCCGCTGACCCGGTCGGGCATGGTTTCCCTTGGCATCTTTACGGCAGTTATCGCCTTCAAGGAACTGATGTGGCCAATGATTGCGTGCAGCAATGTCGCCAGCACTTCGCTTTCGGCTGCCCTCGCGAAATTACAGGGACAATTTGCGACCAATTACCCACAGCTGATGGCGGCGGCACTCATGGCGTGTGTTCCAATGATTGTTATTTATCTGGTTTTCCAAAAGCAGTTTGTCGAGGGGATTGCGACCTCCGGCGGCAAGCTCTGAGGATTTCTGTCAGGCTGGGGCGTAACGGGCAATCGGCTTTTACGCCCCGCCTGCCGTTTACGGGATTGGAGCAGCTATGAAATGGTTTGAAGCCGAGCGTCGGAAGCTGGAAGGTATGACGGCTGGAAAACGGATGGAATACATCTGGCAATATTATAAGCTGTGGATCGTCGGCATCCTTTCGCTCACAATGCTGGCGGTCTATCTGGGACACGGCATTGCAAATTCGGTCCGTCAAAACCACCTGTACGTTCTGTTTGTCAATACTTACGCGGATTTAGGGGATGGCTCCGCATTCTGGAAAGGCTACGCGAAAGAGATTGACACGCGGAAAGAAAATGTGATTTTTGATACCGGAAACTTTTTCGATATGGAGAATACGACAGGGAACCATTATTACGAAAAAGCAGTGGTCCTGCTGGACGGCGGGATTGCAGACGCAGTCGTGATGGATACGGAGGGGCTGTGCGCGCTCGGCGCGGGCGGGCGGCTGATGGATTGGGCTGACCCTCGTCTGGACGCCCTTCGGGAACGGTATGCGGACCGCCTGCTGACCGTTTCGGTTCCGGAAGCTGACAGCCCGGTGCGTGAGGTCATCGTTGGCGTGGATCTCAGTGACTGCCGGCTTGTCAGCGAGGATCATGCCTATACAGACTGTGCGCTCGGTATTTCGGCAGAAGCGCAGCATCTGGAAGCTGTCGGGCAATTTATGGAATACCTTTTTCCAAAGGAGGTCATGTGAATGAGGATTGCTTTTCTGGATAATGACAGCAAATTCGGACAACTTTGCACGCTGATAGGGACGCTGATTGCCGCAAACCTCTTGTTTGTACTTACACTGCTCCCGGTTATAACTGCCGGAGCCGGACTGTGCGCCCTGTCCTACACAATGCTGAAACTGGTGCGATATAAAGAGGTCAATCCCTTCACTGATTTTTGGGAAGGATTGAAAACAAATTGGAAGCAAGCGACATTTGGATGGATGCTGGCGCTTGCAGTTGGGGCGTTTTTCTCGGCAGACCTGTGGATCTGCTCTCGTTCGCCCGAAACCCTGCGCCTCTGTGTGCCGGTCATATCTGCTGCCGCTTTCTTTTGCGTCATCCTTGCGCTGTATCTGTTCCCAGTTATCGCCGCCTTTGAAGGGCGGCTGCGCGATGCCCTGCGCAACAGCCTTTTCTTTGCAGGCAAAAACATGGTTTACGCGCTTGTGATTATGACGGTCAGTCTGCTGCCCATGCTGGCAACTTATCTTTTTATGGATATGCTTCCACTGTCGGCGTTCCTCTGGTGCCTGTGTGGTTTTTCTCTTACTTCATTTTGCAATGCCCTGCTGCTGACCCGGCTGTTTGCGCCTTATCAACCGGAAATCGAGGAAGAACCGCCCGCTGAAAACCGCCATTCCAGCCGCTGGGAAATTCTTGCTGAAATGCGTAAGATCGAAAGGTAAAGATTTATGAGCATTTATTTTGAAGAAGCAAGCCGTACCTTCCACCTGACGAATGGGCGGCTCAGCTATTTGACAAAAATCCTGCCAAATGGACAGCTTGGACAACTGTATTTTGGAAAGGCTGTCAATCGCCGTCCAAACTTTGACCATCTGTTTGAACGGGTAGCTCGTTCCATGAGCGCCGCTGTCTTTGAAGGACAGCCGGACTTTTCCCTCGACCATGTGAAGCAGGAATATCCTTCCTATGGGACTGGTGATTTCCGGCATCCCGCTGTCCGTGTGGAACAGCCAAACGGCGGCACAATTTTGAATCTCGTCTACCAATCCCATTCCTGCATGCTTGGCAAGCCTGCGCTGGAAGGGCTTCCCGCAACCTATTGCGAAAACGAGCGCGAAGCGGAAACCCTTTGCATTCTTCTGCGCGATGATTTGACCGAGTTGGAAGCCGAATTGCGATATACTGTATTCGCGGATCTGCCTGCGATCGCACGCTCGGTGCGATTCGTCAATTCCGGGCAGCAGCCGTTGCGTCTTGACACGGCCATGAGTTTCTGCCTTGACCTGCCTGACTGTGGCTATGAATGGCTCCAGCTTTCGGGCGCATGGTCACGGGAACGGCATATCCATACGCGGAAGCTGGCCCCCGGCATCCAAAGTGTGGAAAGCACACGGGGCTGTTCTTCTCACAACCATAATCCGTTTGTTATGCTCAAGCGTCCTGAAACAACAGAATTTTTGGGGGAAGCAATCGGATTCAGCCTGATTTACTCGGGAAATTTTCTGGCGCAGGCTGAGGTGGATTCCTGGGGCGTAACCCGCGTAACAATGGGCATTAACCCGTTTGCATTTTCATGGAAGCTGGAACCGGGCGAAGCATTTCAGACACCGGAAGCCATTATCGTTTATACTGACGCCGGGTTAAACGCTATGAGTCAGGCATTCCACCGCCTGTATCGGGAACGTTTGGCACGGGGCTGGTGGCGCGACCGCCCACGTCCGATCCTGCTTAATAACTGGGAAGGCACCTATTTCGACTTTACGGAGGAAAAACTTCTGGAAATCGCCCGCACAGCACGGGATCAGGGCATTGAACTTTTCGTACTGGATGACGGCTGGTTTGGCGCGCGAACCAACGACCTCGCCGGACTCGGTGACTGGACGCCGAACCGGGAACGCCTTCCGCATGGTATTGCTGGGCTTGCCGGGCAAATTGAGGAAATGGGCATGAAATTCGGCCTGTGGTTCGAGCCGGAAATGGTAAATAAAGACTCCGATCTTTATCGGGCGCATCCTGACTGGGCGATTCAAACGCCAGGACGCAGGATGAGCCTGGGACGCAACGAGTGTGTACTGGATTTCAGCCGTCCGGAAGTCGTGGACTATATTTATAACAGCATGGCGAAGCTTCTGAATGAGGCTAAAATTTCCTATATTAAGTGGGATATGAACCGCTGCATCACCGAAGCGTTTTCTGTGAAGCTCCCTCCTGACCGGCAAGGTGAATTGTTCCACCGCTACATTTTGGGCGTTTACAGCCTGTATGACAGGCTTGCAGCTGCATTTCCGAAGGTTTTATTTGAATCCTGTGCGTCAGGCGGAGGGCGATTTGACCCCGGTATCCTGTATTATGCGCCACAAGGTTGGGCAAGCGATGATTCCGATGCGATTGAACGCTTGAAAATCCAGTATGGAACGTCAATGTGTTATCCGGTCAGCAGCATCGGAGCTCATGTTTCTATCGTTCCAAACCATCAGGTAGGACGGGTTACACCGCTGGAAACACGTGCAAACGTTGCCTTTTTTGGTGCTTTCGGCTATGAACTGGATTTGAATGCATTGGATAGGCACGAGTTCGACCAGATTGCTGAGCAGGTCAAGTTTATGAAACAGTATCGTGAACTGTTTCAGTTTGGAGATTTTTATCGACTGGTCAGTCCCTTTGAGGGGAATCTTGCTGCATGGATGGTCGTCAGCCGGGACAGGAAAACTGCGATTGTCGGCTGGTATAAGTTGCTTAATGAGGTCAATGGACCATTTCGCCGGGTAAAGCTGTGCGGTCTGGATGCACAAATGAGCTACCGCGTAAATGGGGCAGGCTCCTATGGCGGGGATGAGCTAATGAACATTGGGTTGGCAACTACAGATGCTTCTGCGGGTGAAAGCCTGCCAAACTTCCAGCCCAGCCATGATTTCGACTCCCGGCTTTATCTTTTGACTGCCGAGTAAGCCCTTTAATTGCCAATCTCTTTTTCTTCATCTTTTTCTTCTGATACAGCAGGGTAGAAGTCGTTTGATTTCTTCTCTGCTGTATTTTTCAAAAGAGTTGTATAATTTATCAGCCAAAGGTAAACTGATGTGGTATAAATAAAGTTGACACCTTCAATACACAGGAAAAGAAGGCTATCATGCGAAGAAAGGAAGGTATTCGAAATGAAGAAGGAACAGAGGAAGTACGAGAAGGAGTACAAGGTACAGGCGGTAAAGCTAGCCAGGGAGATCGGAGCGGGGAAGGCGGCACGGGAACTGGGAATCCCGGTGGACACGCTGTACGGGTGGCAGAAAGCGGTTCGGGAGGGGCGGCTGGACGCGGGGGCCGGCTCCCACAAGCCCAGCGATGCCATGAGCTTAGCAGAGGAACTGACGGCACTGCGCAAGCAGGTGAAAACGCAGGAGCAAGAAATCCGGCGGCGAAAGGAAGAGAACGAGTTTTGACGGAGGCCAGCGCTTTTTTCGCCGCCAGCCGTCGGAAGTCAGCAAGGACCAGCGAATGAGGTTTGTTGCGAAAAAGGCAGACGGCGGCGTGAACAAAGGCAAGATTTCCCTGTATTGTCGTGTTTTGGGCATAAGCCGGCAGGGATTTTACCAGTATCTTTTCCGACGGGAGCGACCCTGGAAGTATCAGGGACTGGCGGACGCCATACGGGCGATTCATGATGAGGATCTGTGTAATGACACTTACGGGCGCAAACGGATGCACCAGGCGCTGCTGCTGGAGCGACCTGAGGGAGTCCATATTCCCAGTGAGCGAACTGTCTATCGGGTGATGGAGCGCAT
>CAJUGU010000134.1 GCA_910586105.1 uncultured Eubacteriales bacterium
GGATGTTGTATTTAGCGTCAAAACGGATCATGAAGCGGTGGCGGACACGCTATCAAAACTGGGATCTTTTACTCAACCAGCTCTCTATTTTGTTTGCCGGTCGGGACGCTGGCTGATCCCTTCTGGCAGGGTTCCCGGAAAGCGGGAGAGGTATTCATGCCGTTCCGGCGCGCATACCACCCCCGCCTTCCGGGCGGTTGGTGACCAAGGGATCAAGCCAGTTCTCTGCCATGTTATACGTTGCCAATTCTCATTTTGTCGAATTTCGCTTACAAAAAATTTTACTCCATGCGTATTTGGACGGGCATTTATGCTTTTTTTATATCGAATTTACAGCATATATCCTGTGCGCGTTTATAACTAATCAGCCAGTTTTCGCGCATAAATTTCTCGGCAAGCGGTAAATCATGCGTTTCCAACCCCTCAATAATTTTATTGTGTTGCTCCACAGAAGTCTTCTGCTCAACATTTTCGCCGAAATATAGATTTTCAATCCGTGTGGCACGGATCATCAGCTGTGAAATGTACTGGCGCAGATATTGATTGCCTGTCCGCTGAATGATATAGTCATGAAAAGCCCGGTCATCAGCGCATTGTTCCTGTCTTGAACCCTGTTCCACCATCTCCGTAAAATGGAGGTTTAAGGCTTTCAATGCATTGAGATCGTTATTCTCCATACGCGGAAACGCAAGCCGGACCGCAGCACATTCCAGCTCGGCAAGCATCTCATACGTTTGACGGACATCCTCCAGGTTAATTTCGGCGACACGCGTGCCGCAGGAGGGAATTACCTCAACCAGCCCTTGTTCAGACAACATTTGTAATGCTTCCCGTACAGGGGTGCGGCTGACGGAAAAAGTTTTGGCTAATTCGGTGTCAACAATCTTTTCACCCGGCTGCAAGGTCCCGGAAATAATCCAATCTTGTACTGCCGAAAAGACGACTTCTTTTGCGCTGACACGTGCTAACGGCTTAGCCGTTTGTGGAATCGGCATAGCTGATCTTCCTTTCAACTTTGCATACATATTAACTTTATCACAAATTTTTCGCAAAAGCAATCGTATATTTCATCTAAAAATGATTCCGAAAATTTAGGTGTCTATACAAAATTGAGCCTCAACAAAGATTTTTATTGACAACTGGTTGACATTTTTGGGTGGATGGCATAGACTGTAGTCATGAGATATGCAATATATCGCATATGAGATATTGCATATGACGAATCGGTGACGCGAAGAAACTTATTTTCAAAGGGGGAACTCAAATGAATGATCTTATGAATCTGGATTCCGTCAAACTGGTTGAATCGCCGCAGCCAGGGCTGAGTGAACGTCCTGCGTTTCTGGCGCCGGAACAGCTCAAAGGGGTCCATCGGTTCCACAAGTCGCTTCCAGGCTATACACGGACGCCGTTGTGTGAATGGGGCAGTTATGCAGAAAAGCATGGGGTTCGTTCGATCCTGGTGAAGGATGAATCGAAACGTTTTGGGCTTCGCGCTTTTAAGGGGCTTGGCGGTAGCTACGCGATTTTCCGGGTAGTGTGTGAAGAACTGGGACTCGACCCGCTGGAAACGACGTTGGAGGACTTGAAATCGGAACGGTATCGGGAAGCGGTTTCAAAAATGACTTTCATTACAACGACCGACGGGAATCACGGCAAAGGTGTCGCCTGGGCATCCGGATTGCTGGGCTGCAAATCCTATGTATATATGCCGCGAGGTTCGGTAGAAGCACGCGCGCAGGCCATTCGCGACGCGGGGCAGGCCGAAGTGACCATCACGGATCTGCCATATGACGACTGTGTCCGCTACACGGCTGAACTTGCCGAAACGAACCACTGGTACCTGGTGCAGGACACTTCCTGGGCGGGTTACGAAAAAATCCCGCAGTGGATTATTCAGGGATATACCACGATGCTCTATGAAGCGCTGGAGCAAATGCGTGAAAAGGGCTATAGCCGCCCGACCCATGTTTTTCTCCAGGCGGGCGTTGGCGCAATGGCCGGAAGCATGTTGGGGGCACTGTGCAACATTTTCAAAGAAGACCTTCCGGTTGTATCGATTGTAGAGCCGGAAGAAGTTGCCTGCATTTTTGAATCCGCACGTCAGGGCGACGGCAGGGAGCACAAAGCAACCGGTTCGGAGGTTACGATTATGGCGGGATTGAACTGTGCGGAACCCTGTACTGTCACCTGGCCGATCCTAAGAGATTTTGCAAGCTATTATTTTGCCTGCGCGGACGAGGTTGCGGCGCAGGGTATGCGGAAATATGCCGCACCCGAAGAGGGCGATCCGAAGGTGATTTCAGGGGAATCCGGTGCGGTTACTATGGGACTCCTCTCCCGGCTGCTGGAAGAGGAAGCGATGGAACCCGTCCGCGAAAAGCTTGGATTGAATGAGGACGCAGTCATTCTGCTGTTCAACACGGAGGGTGATACAGACCCGGAGAATTATCAGCGGATTGTCTCTGGAAAAGGGCTTCTGTAACGTAAAACGGTCCGTTTGATGACCAGATATCGGAAAACGGTTCCAGCGGACCACACAAAAAAGAGCATGGAAAAGAGGATTGCCGGATTCCTCCCGCGTGGAGGTCTTGAAAAGAAAGGAACAACTTCATAATGAACGGAACCAGAAAAAAGCCGACTTTCGGATATGCGCTGTTCACCATTATTGCGGTATTCTCAGTCGTTATGTTCCCTGCACTGATGTGGGGTTCAAAAATCCATCCCCTGTTTCTTCTCAGCTATCTGATCGCGGTTCCCCTGTGCCTGCGTCTGGGCGTGCCGTATCAGGAACTTCAGGGCGGTATGGTGCAGGCTTGCACACGTGCAATTGTACCGATCATGATTTTGCTGATTAACGGCGGACTGGTTGGCACATGGAACGCTGCGGGTACCGTACCGCTGATTATCAACCTCGGCATCAAGCTGATTTCACCCAAGCTCTTTCTCGTTGCGGCATTTTTCCTTTGCGTGATGTGTTCGCTGATTACCGGTACATCCTGGGGAACATGCGGTACAGCCGGTCTTGCGCTTGCCGGTATTGGTCTTGGCATGGGAATCAACCCTCTGATGACGGCTGGTGCAATCTGTTCCGGCGCGTTTTTCGGAGATACGATTTCGCCGCTGTCTGACGGCCCGAATCTTTGCTCCGGCATTACGGGCATCGACCTTTTTGTCGGGATCAAATATCAGGCGAGGGTAACCGTTCCAGCCGGGCTGATTTGCGCGGCGATCTATCTCGCGATGGGGCTGAGCATGGATGCCGGTGCGGTGGATTATACCACGGTAAACGCAATCAGCTCTTCGCTGGAAGCGAATTTCCAAATGGGTATTGCTGCGGTGATCCCGATGGTTATTGTTTTCGGTATGCTGGCAATGAAGAAGCCGTCTATCCCTTCCCTGCTGGCTGGTGCATTTGCTGGCGGCGTGATTGCCTGCCTGATTGAGGGGAAAAGCATTCCGGAAGTCATTACATATTTCTGGGGCGGCTACAGCATTGATTCCGGTATGGATATGGTAGATACGCTGCTCAATCGCGGCGGCATTACCGGCATGAGCAGCACGGCAATCCTTTTCATTTTCGCATTTGGCCTGTTTGGTGTGCTGAATGCGGCGGGGATCATTGACGCCCTGGTTGAACCGCTTACACGCCACCTGCAGTCCAAACTCAGCGTGGTGGTTGCAACACTCGGGATGTCGGTATTGGGCAACGCAATTGGCGCTTCGTCGAATTTCGCCTATGTTTTTGCCGGTAATATTATGGCTCCGATTTACGACCGTACCAATTTTGATAAGGTCAATCTGTCTCGTGCGCTGGCGGTCGGCTGTACCGCCATGTGTACCCTGCTTCCGTGGAATATGAACGCAGTTGTAGCGGCAGGTTATATCGGGGTTACTCCCGCGCAGCTGATCCCTTTTACATTTTTTGCATTTGCCACTCCGGTAGTATTGCTGGTCGTTACGATTTTGGGAAGTTCCAAGACCCAAAAGGACCGCACGACAGCGTCCAGATAAATCAATCACACTTCACCATTCAGAAAGAGAGGTTCCACAATGAACGAAAAAATGAAAACCCTGATGGCCGAAATCGAACCCAAACTGCTCGCCTTTTGCCAGGATATCGTGCGCATTAAAAGTTACACCGGCAAAGAGGAGGAGGTTATTCTCCGCATCGAACGCGAAATGGTATCGCTGGGATATGATAAGGTTGTGATTGACGCGAACGGTAGCGTAATCGGCATCATTGGCACGGGTGATACCAGGATTTATTTCGACGGGCATACCGACACGGTGGTTGCCAAGCCGGAGGAATGGAGTTTTGACCCGTGGGCTGGCGATATCGTGGACGGTTATCTGCGCGGGCGCGGCTCTACCGATATGAAGTCCTCTGCGGCGGCTTCGGTCTACGGGGCATATCTGGCACGCGAACTGGGGCTGACCGAAGGGAAAACGGTTTATGTCAGTTGTTCTGTTATGGAAGAGGATTACGAGGGGACGGCTGTGCAAAATGAATTTTCAGAATTGAACTTCAAGCCGGATTATGCAGTCATCTGCGAGCCGACGCGCCTGCGCATCGGGAACGGGCACCACGGCAGGGCGCTGTTTGAGGTCACGGCCAAGGGCAAAAGCATTCATGCCAGCCGTCACCAGTTGGGAGATAATGCGCTGAACAAGGCGCTGAAGGTTGCAGAGCGGGTAGAAAAGTTCGGCAAAACGCTGCTGGAGGCGGATGGCGCAAAGGGGGCGATCGCATCCACGAAGTTAGTAACGGATGCGCCCTCCATCAATTCGATTCCCGGGCTGGCGATACTGACGATTGACCGCCGGATTACCCCCGAGAGCACGGAAGAAACGCTGGCAGATGAAATGAACCTGCTGTGTGATGGGATTCCGGATGTTACGTGGAAGATTGTGGATACCATGGGCGAAAGCTGGACCGGCAAAGATGTCGTTTTGCGCAACATGATTAACGCATGGCAGACCGACCCGTCCCATCATTTGATAGAAACGGCTAAGGCTGTTGTACAGGAGCTTGGCGTGACTCCGGAAGTGTACCGCCGGAATGGCTGTACAAATGGATGGGTAACCGGCGGGGCAGAGCATATACCGACTATTATTTTCGGTGCGGGCGATGAGGCCAACTGCCATGTGATCAACGAAACCTGTCCGGTTTCCCAGATTCCGATTGCCTGCCAGTTCTATGCAGCCTTGATCGGGATGCTTTAATGAAGCGGTAATCGTACAGAACGGATCGTGAAAGGAGAACTGCTATGCCAGAATCTCGGACGAAAAAAAACTTTCAGCTCCCGCATATTTTTGCAATCCTGTTTTGCGTGCTGGTAATTGTGACGGTCTTGACGCACATCCTGCCCGCGGGGGAATATATGCGGTTTGAAGATCCAGCGACTGGGCGGAACGTCATCGACCCCGCAAGTTATACGCAGGTAGAGTCCACGCCGGTGGGGCTGCTCAAAATGCTGTCAGCAGTCCCGAACGGGTTCGAACAGGCTGCACAGATTGTCATTTTAACGTTCTGTGTTTCCGGTACCTTTAACCTGATTACGTCCGCCGGACTGATTCCGGCGCTTCTGAAAAACGTATCCCGAAAATTTTCGGATCGGGGAATTCTTGTCGTTCCGCTGCTGTTGGTGATTATTTCCCTGCTGGACTGCTTTCTGGGGATGCCGGAATTAACAATCGTGTATATCCCAATTGTCCTGCCGCTGATGCTGGGGCTTGGGTTTGATTCGATCACAGCGTGCGCGGTTGTGATCTGTGGGAGCGCCTGCGGTTTTACGGCGGGTCTCGCAAATCCATATACCGTCATTCTCTGCCAGCAGCTGGTAAACTTGCCGCTGTATTCCGGGATTCCGGTTCGGATTGCGGTGTATGCGGTATTGTTGGTCGTAACGTGCGCCTATGTAATGCGCTATGCGGCAAAGGTTCGGAAGGACCCCGCCAGCAGCCTGACATATGAGCAGGATCAGAAGAAAAGGAAAAATATTGCTGAGGATGACGGTACCCCCGTCGTTCTCAGCGGCAGGCAAAAGCTGGCTGGCGTATTTGCGGCTGCAATGTTCCTGTTCATCATTACCGGGACGGTTGCATGGAGCTGGGGGCTTGCGGAAATGTGCGGTATGTTTATCGCGATGGGGATTGGCGTTGGACTGATTTCGGGACTGAATGTCAATGCATTGTGTGTAAACTTCCTGGACGGCTGCCGGGGCATTATCCTTGGGGCGCTTGTATTGGGGCTCGCCCGGGGCATTTCGGTCATCATGACAGAAGGGAATATACTGGATACCATCGTTTATGGCCTGTCCCGCATGATTGGAAGCCTTCCAAGTGCTGTTACGATTGTCGGCGTGCTGCTTGCGATTACCGTGCTGAATTTCTTTATCTATTCCGGAAGCGGCAAAGCGGTTCTGATCATGCCGATTATTTCCCCGCTTGCAGATACCCTTCACATTACACAGCAGACCGTCATCCTGGCATATCAGTTTGGCGACGGTCTTTCCAATACCATTTATCCGACTCACGCGAGTTATATGGCGACGCTTGCAGTCGCTGACGTACCGTGGCAAAAGTGGATGCGTTTCCAGCTTCCGTTATTTCTGATCTGGTTTATCATTGCCTGTATCTTCCTGCTGGGCGCACAGACACTGGGCTACGGTCCCTTCTAAAGCAGCCTTTTATCTATGGATTTGGGATTTTCCTAGGCAGTTCCTTCTTTTATGACCCCCACAGGCAACGCATGTTACCGTTGATCCGCTCTACGGCGGGCAGTCTTATGCGGATGGCGTCAAAGGGGTTTGTCTCCCTTGTTTTCCATTTGACGCCTGCGGCACATGCGTATCATTGCCGCTTTTCAAAATACTGCATCCTAACCAAAGATGCCTGACTCTTTGCTGTTGCCTACTTTCTTTCCAAAGCTGCTTGGGGATTCCAAACCTGGATAAGGTTTTATAAATCTCCGTCGTTGGGGGGATTCCCCCCAACCGGACGGATTTTTGCGAGGTAAATTATGAAAGAATTACTGGAAATTTATATCTCTTTCTTTAAGATGGGCGCTGTTACCTTTGGCGGTGGTTATGCGATGCTGCCAATCCTTCAGCGCGAGGTCGTTGAAAAAAAGCAATGGCTGGAAAACGAAAAAATCATGGACTACTATGCAATCGCACAGGGTCTGCCGGGGATTATCGCCGTGAATGTTTCGGTTTTCATTGGATACGCCCGCAAAAAATTATTGGGCGGGGTTGCCGCAGCCCTTGGTGTCGTTTCACCCTGCATTGTAATTATCTCGATCATCGCCGCATGCCTGTCCAACTTCCAAGATAATGTTTATGTACAGCACGCTTTCGCCGGAATCTCGGTTTGTGTCTGCGCACTGATCTTGAATTCCGTCCTTGATCTGGCGAAGAAGGGCGTGAAGGATGCGGTCGGCATCGTGCTGTGCGTTGTGACCTTCCTGCTAATGGAGTTTACAAGTGTTTCACCGGTCCTGATTATTGTTTCTGCTGCATTGATTGGCATTGCCGCGAAAAAGATTATGCTGCGAAAAGGTACAAAGGAAAGTGAGGTACAGAGTAAATGATCTACTTACAGCTGTTCTATGAATTTTTCAAGATCGGTCTGTTTGCGGTCGGCGGCGGAATGGCAACGCTGCCCTTCTTACAGGCGCTTTCCCAGAAAACCGGTTGGTTCACTACAGATTTTATTACAAACATGATAGCGATCTCAGAATCCACCCCCGGTCCAATCGGTATCAATATGGCTACCTACGTTGGCTTCAACCTGACCGGGGTTTTGGGTGGTATAGTTGCCACGCTTGGCACGATTCTCCCGGCGATCATCATCGTTTCGGTTGTGTCCCGCTATTTGGAAAAGTTTAGCGGAAATCCGTTGGTGGATCATGTATTCTACGGCTTGCGCCCGACCGTTACCGGGCTGATAGCTGCGGCAGGCTATGATGTAATGAAGGTTTCTTTCTTGCACATCGGTGCATTTTTAGAAACCCATGCGGTTGCAGATCTGGTCGACCCGGTAAAGCTGATTCTGTTTGTTGTTGCGTTTGTTACAATTCGCAAACTTAAAAAACACCCTGTTATGTATATCGCAATTGCAGCTGTTGTTGGCGTTCTGTTCGGCTTGTAAAGACTGCTTCCGGGGACTGGAAGGAAGCGTTCATAATTCCATACTATTTGCGAACACCATCCATACCAACATGCTCCTTTTCACCCCCCGGAACAGTTTTGACACAGGTATTTATCAGAACGGCAATCATTGCCCTTTGCGGATAAAACATAGAAATGATTTGAGGAGGTACTTCATTATGAAGAAGATTATCAACACGAAAAAGGCGCCGGCCGCAATCGGCCCTTATGTGCAGGCCGTCAGCGCAAACGGCTTCTTGTTCACTTCCGGACAGCTGGGAATTGATCCCCTGACAGGACATCTGCCCGAAGGCATTGATTCGCAGGCACGGCGGTCGCTGGAAAACCTGAAGCAAATTCTTGCGCAGGAAGGTCTTACACTGGATGATGTTGTGAAAACGACCGTGTTTGTAAAAGACCTCGCGGATTTTGCTGCCGTGAATGAAATTTATCAGGATGCGTTTGGCGTAAATTTCCCCGCGCGCTCCTGTGTGCAGGTCGCTGCGCTTCCGGCTGGCGGGTTGGTTGAGATCGAAGTGATTGCCTGCCTGAAATGATCGTTGAGGGAGTACGGGCGCACAGCATTTCTGTTTTTCGCTCGAAAAGTCAGCAGCAAAACAGAAAACAATGGATAAAAGCGATCTTGTGAGCCATGAAATGGCAATATATAGGCTGACGGATTGGCTTTCATCCGTACAATCTCTATTTGGCCCGACTGCGTGAGTCAGCCGGGCTTTTTGTATTCCAGTGGTTGTATTGAAAAAATGGGATCGGTCGCAGGTCTGTTCATGAAAAGCGTAAAGCGATGTATGAATATTGAAACGAGGAAGATGGATTATGTGCCATAAAAAAACGATCATTGCGTGTTATATTGGTTATATTGTGCAAGCCATTTCCAATAATTTCGCGCCGCTTTTATTTTTGATCTTACAAGCGCAGTATCAGATTCCGTTGACACGGATTACAATGTTGATTTCCGTTAACTTCACAATTCAAATGTTGACTGCGGCAGCTTCCGCACTGTTTGTTGATCGAATCGGATATCGTGCCGCTGCGGTAACAGCTCACGGTTGTACTGCTGCCGGATTGGTTTGCCTGGCGTTGCTCCCGGATCGGATGGGAACACCTTTTATAGGAATTTTGATTGCAGTGGCATTGTATGCCGTTGGCGGCGGAATATTGGAGGTCATTATCAGTCCGATTTCTGAAGCCTGCCCTGCCGGGAACAGCGCATATGCTATGAATATTTTGCATTCGTTTTACAGCTGGGGCAGCGCGGGTGTAATTGTTTTGTCAACCGTTTTTTTAAGGGTAACCGGGAATGGATCGTGGCAGCTTCTGTCGCTGTTGTGGGCACTCCTGCCAATTGTTAACGGTATCGCGTTTTTGAAGCTTCCGATCGCATCGCCGGTAAAAGAAAACCAGTCGAACATGTCTATTCCTGAACTGCTGACGGAAAAAGGCTTTTGGGAATTATTGCTTTTGATGTTGTGTACAGGTGCGAGCGAACAGGCTGTTTGCCAATGGGCGTCCGCATTTGCAGAGAAAGGTCTCGGTGTTTCAAAGGTATTGGGTGATATTGCAGGTCCAGCCATGTTTGTAGCGTGTATGGGATTGGCTCGTGTAATGCACGCCCAGCTTTGCAGAACCAGGCCGCTTAACAGGCTGATGTTTTATTCCAGCTGCTTTTGCGTACTCTCTTATTTCCTAATCGGCGTGATACAGCAGCCTTTTACCAATTTACTGGGGATGGCATGTTGTGGCTTTTCGATAGGAATCATGTGGCCGGGAGTATTTACCCGTTCTGCGCTTTTGATAAAACGCGGTGGAACGGCAATGTTTGCTTTGCTTGCACTGTCAGGGGATCTGGGCTGCGCGATCGGTCCTACATTCGCAGGATATATGGCAGGGCTGAAGGGGGCGGATTTACGCTTTGGGATTACTTGCAGCATCTGTTTCCCAATATTGTTGACAATCGGTGCATGGCGGCAGCTGTTAAAGTAAAGGAATATACATAAGATTGCGTTTTATTAGGAAAACACACTGTCAAAAGGATTTTGATGTTGTACCATTTTAGTTGACACCTCATACGCAAGGATTTGATGTATAAT
>CAJUGU010000135.1 GCA_910586105.1 uncultured Eubacteriales bacterium
CTGGACACCCGCGATGCTGCGCATCGCCTGCGCCGCCTGCGGGCGGGGAAAGGGCGAGCTGCGTCAAACCGATATGCATCCATAAAAAAACGGCAGCGCCGGGACGCAGTGTTTTGCGTCCCGGCGCTGCCGCGCTTTGGGTGGCTTCCGCGCCGCCGCCATCGCAGCCGGTGAATCTTATTTCTGCGCGCGGTGCAGGAAGGTCACGATCTGCCCGCGGGTGCAGACGGTATCCGGGCTGAAGGTATGTTCACCGACGCCGGAAGTGATCCCTTTCGCGGCGGCCCACGCGACGGCCTGACAGAAATAGGCGTCGCTTGGCACATCCGCAAAATCCGGATTCGCACCGACCGCCGGGGAACCGGCCTCCCGATACAGGAAGGTCGCCAGCTGCGCGCGGGTGACTGCTGCATCCGGGTTAAAAGCTGTGCCGGAAACGATACCGCGTTCCGACGCCCAAAGGACGGCGGGATAATAATATGCGGATTCCGCAACGTCCGTGAACGGGTTTTTGCCCGTTTTCGGGGCCGGCGAACCTGCGGCGCGCCACAGGAACGAGATCGTCTGCGCGCGGGTGCAGTCCTGATCCGGGCCGAAGGTCGTTTCGGAAGTCCCGGAAGCGACGCCCTTCTGGACGGCCCATTGCACGGCGTCGTAATAATAAGCGCCGGGTTTTACATCCGAGAACTGCACGGCCGCTTTCGCTGGTTCGTCTGCGCGCGCAGGCGCTGCGCTGGCGGGAGCAGGCTTTTGCGGGCTGCCGGGCGCTGACGCTTTGGCAGCGCCGGAAGAGGTACCTTTCATAAGCGCGGTCAGCTCAGCCGTCGCCCTGGCGACGGTATCCGCGGAAAGATCCTTGCCATTCAACAGCGCCCGCGCCTTCTGGATGCAGGCTTCCAGCGCTTCATTCTTATCCTCCGCGCTCTTTACCAGCTGCTGGGCTTCTGCGATCAGCTTGCGCAGGGCTTCCAGCACCGGCTCGGGCACTTTCCTGGTCAGCCCTGCCAGATCGCTTGCTTTTTGCGCCCCCTGCAAGATGTTTTTCGCGGCCCCGACCGTTTCATCCGCAGCCTTTTCCACATTTTTCAGCCCTTGCACGGCGTCCTTAAAATTCAGCATGGTTTCGTTCACCTTTCTTCAACAGGATTTGCGTTCCGTATATTTGGATATAGCATACCATATTCCCGGAGGAAATGCCAGCAATATTTTGGATTTTCGGCGAAATCAAGGGGTTTTTGCCGGTTTTGAACGAGCCTTTGTCCGGCGCCGGCTGCAACGATCCGTTCGCGGCGTTGTGCATCGTAAGACCGCGCCGCCGGCGCGCGGACACCGTCCATCCGTATCATGGCCAACCGTCCGTCTGCGATGGATCCGCACGGAATGCCTTCGTGCAACGCCGATACCAGGCCGGAAAAGGTCGGGCGCATAGCCGCAAGGCGGATCGGGCATACTGCCTGCAAAGAGGTGAACGGTTTGGCTTATCGCAAAAAAACAAGATATAAGGGCAGGCTGCTCGTGACCGGCGCGCTTGCCGGATTGGCAAACGGCTTTTTCGGCGCGGGCGGCGGGTTATTTTTAGTGCCCCTGCTGACCGGCTGGGCGGGGCTTGAGGAGCGCCGCGCATTCGCGACTTCGGTCGCGATCATTTTTCCGTTGTCGGTCGTTTCGGTTTTCGTATATCTGCAAAAAGGCGATATCCGTATTCTGGGGAATTTGCCATACCTGGTCGGGGGCGCAATCGGCGGCGTGATCGCCGGGAAGATCTTTCAGAAGGTCAAAATGGTGTGGCTGCGCCGGGTGTTCGGCGTGTTGATCCTGTACGGCGGCGTGCGCGCGCTGCTGCTCTTGTAATTTTTTTGGAAAAGGAGGCGCATGCGGGATGGTCGCTTTTTTGGTAGGGCTTGCGACAGGGGTGTTATCCGGCTTCGGCGTAGGCGGCGGATCGCTGCTGATGTTGTATTTGACCATGTTTGCCGGCGTGCAGCAATACGCCGCAGGCGGCGTCAATTTGCTGTATTTTATCGCTTGCGCCCCGGCGGCGCTGTGGTCGCATGCTAAAAATGGATTGATCGAACGGCCAGCCGTTGGCTGGTGTGTGCTGGCAGGCGTGCCGGCATCGATCGCGGCGGCTTTCTTTGCCGCGTGGATCGATGTGAATTGGCTCCGTCGAGGGTTCGGCGTGCTGCTGTTGTATATCGGGGTTCGTGAGCTGCGCGCCGGGAAAAAGAAAAAGCCGTCCGATCCCGAGGGCGCGGCCCCGGGCCGGACAGGCCGGGACGGGAAAACCAGCCTTCCGGACGCAGGTTAGCTGCGGCGGAAGGCGTTTCGCCGCCTCTCTGGTTGCAGGCTTTCGTGGGACGGCATGCCGGGCCGTCCCTTTGGCGGGAGACTTCTGCGGAGCGGCATGCCGGGCCGTCCCGCTGGCTGAAACCTGCGGCGGAGCGGTTTCGCACGCCTTATCTTCAGCAGGGGCTTACATCGGACGCCTTACCCAATCTCACCGGCGCGCATCGCGTCAGCCAATTCGCAGGCGTAATAGGTGATCAGGATATCCGCCCCCGCGCGGAAGACGGCGATCGCCGATTCGCACATAACGCCGTGCTCATCGATCAAACCGGCGGCGGCGGCGGCTTTCACCATTGCATATTCGCCGGAAACGGCATACGCCGCAAGCGGCAGATCAAACCGGTTCCGGGCTTCATGGATCAGGTCGAGGTACGCGAGCGCGGGCTTGATCATCAGGATATCCGCGCCTTCGCGCACGTCCAGTTCACATTCGCGCATTGCTTCGCGGGCGTTATGCCAATCCATTTGATACGCGCGGCGGTCGCCAAAGGACGGCGCCGATCCGGCGGCGTCACGGAACGGGCCATAAAACGACGAGGCGTATTTGGCCGAATACGCCAGGATCGGGACGTTTTGAAAGCCGTTTGCGTCCAGTTTTGCCCGGATCGCGGCCACCCGGCCATCCATCATATCGCTGGGAGCGACCATATCGGCCCCGGCTTGGGCATGGCTCAGGGCGATACCGGCAAGGCGTTCCAGGGTGCGGTCATTATCGACCTCGCAGCCGCAAAGGATCCCGCAGTGCCCGTGCGAGGTATACTCACACATACAAACGTCGGTGACGATATAAAGCGAGGGCATCAATTCCCGCAGGCGGCGGATGCCTTGCTGTACGATCCCATTTTCGGCCCATGCGGAAGATCCTTCCGCGTCCTTTTGCGCAGGCAGGCCGAACAGCAGCACGCGGGAAACGCCGTGCGCTTGCAGGCGTTCGGTCAGCCGGGGGAGTTCGTCCGGCGAATAATGATATTGCCCGGGCAGGGAGGGGATCTCCCGATAGATTCCGTTACCTTCGGCAAGGAAAACGGGATAGATCAGGCTGTCGGGGGATACGCGGGTCTCGCGTACCATACGGCGTAATGGATCGCCTGCGCGCAGCCGGCGCGGGCGGATGGTCTGGTCAAACATCATGAAATGGATACCTCCAAAAAGACAATGGGTTCGCGAGCGGGCGCGTTCCCGCTCGCGGCGGGATACCGCCGGACGCGGGGAGCCTGCCGCGGAAACTTCATCGAAGCGGTAAGCGCTTCACCGCGCTGCGGGGGCGCGTCACATCAGCAGCGACAGGGCCGTTGCCGAATAGCCGTCCGCCTGCAAGGCGCGCAGGATATCCGACGCCTGTACATGCAGCGCCCCGGTATCCGCTTGATTCAGCAATACGCGGAGCTGTTCTTTCGGAAGCCCCGCCGCCTGCAGATTTTCCCGCACGACCGCTAACAGATCGTGCGGATCGCATAACCGGTCGGGCTCGGCGGCAAAGGCCCGCCGCAGTTCATACCGGGCGCACACATCGCGGATCGGCCAGCCCAATGCGCCAAGCCCTGCCACCACGATCGCACAGTCGGTTCCCGGACGCAGCCGGAGCGGTCCCGGCTCATGCAGGGCCAGGCATTTCCCGCCGGTCGTTTCCGCTTCATAAAAGATGCAGCCGGAGCCATTGCGGGCGCTTTCCGGTTCGAGGAGGGTTTGCAGGGTGGTCTTCCCACCTGCGCCCAGCAGCGCGACGCAGCGCCGCCCGTGCAGCTGTAACAGATCAAAAAGCATGGTCGTTCCACCTTTCTAAAATAACACGTTTTCAAACGGTTCGGAGCGGCTTGCCGTCAGCCCTGCGCCGGATCGCTCCCGGACTGCTGCTGCCGGAGCAGATCGCGGATCTCGGGCTCTTCCGCCGTCGGGGCGGCGGGCGCTTGCGGCGCGGGCGCTTCTTCCCGTTTGCGGTGCAGACGGTTGACCGCTTTGACCATGGCGAATACACAAATGGCGATCACAAAAAAGTTCAGCACGGCTTGAATGAATTCGCCGTAGACGATCGCCGTCCCGGCGAAGAGGACCGACATTTCGGCAAACCGGATGCCATCGGTCGCGATGCTGATGATCGAGGTCAACATATTGACCAGCGCGTTCACGATGCCGGAAAACGCGCCGCCGATGATAACGCCGATCGCCATATCCAGCACATTGCCGCGAAACGCAAACTCTTTGAATTCTTTTCACATAGTCATGTCCCCATTCCGGGTATTTTCCCTTAGCTTATCACATCCGGCGCAGGCTGTCAATCGATCGCCCCCGGGCTTTCCGGCGTTTCATTGGAAGAAGGCGATCCGGATAGCGGGGCCGGGCTGCTGTCCCGGTACCCTCTCTCTGATTGTGGAGAGCGGTTCCGGACGGCTGCCAGAGCGCTCCTGCGCGATCCCTCCTCCCAAACCGCCTGCCAGCGTTCGCCAATGCCGGAAATACAACGGTCTCGCGGCCCCCCTCAAAACAAAATTTTGCTCTTGACCTTGCCGCGGATTTTCCCTATAATAGAAAGGTACCAATGCGGAAAATGGGGGAAAGACATGAAAACGAAAGCATTCCGGGCGGCATTCCCATATACCATCCCGGTCTTTATGGGATACCTGTTCCTGGGCATTGCCTTCGGGGTATTGCTGGCCAGCAAGGGGTATAACGCCCTTTGGGCGGCGGCGATGAGCCTGACCTGTTACGCAGGCTCCGGGCAGTTCGTTGCGGTGAACCTGCTAGCGGCCCCCTTTGCGCCGCTGCATGCGGTGCTGATCGAGCTGATGGTCAACTGCCGCCACCTGTTCTACGGCTTATCGCTGCTGGAGCCCTTTGGCCGCACCGGACGGCTCAAACCATATATGGTATTTTCCCTGACTGACGAGACCTATTCGCTGCAATGCGGCGTGACCCCGCCCGATGGGGTGGATGAAAGCTGGTTCCGGTTTTTCATTTCCCTCCTCGACCAAAGCTATTGGATCTTTGGCTCGGTGGTCGGCGCGCTGGCGGGCACGCTCATCCCCTTCGATTCCACCGGGATCGATTTTGCGATGACGGCGTTGTTTACCGTCATTTTCGTCGAACAATGGGAATCCGGCGCGACCCATCTTCCGGCCTTGACCGGGCTGGGCGCGACGGCGGTTTGCCTGCTGCTGGCGGGCAGCGATCACTTTATCCCGTTTGCGTTAGTCGGGATCGCCGCGATCCTGCTGGCGTCGCGGAAACGTTTGGAGGCGTATGCATGATCCAGGATCCGATACAATCGGCCGTTACGGTCGGTGTGGTCGCGCTGACCATCCTGGCGACCCGGGCGCTGCCCTTCCTGCTGTTCCCGGGCAACCGGGAAACGCCGCGGCTGATCGTATATCTGGGCCGGGTGCTCCCCAGCGCGATCATTGGCATGTTGATCGTATATTGCCTGAAAGGCGTATCGCTGCTGTCCAGCCCGCATGGGATTCCGGAAGCGCTCGCGATTTTCTTCGTCGCGGCGGTACATCATTGGAAACACAACCTGATCCTGTCCATTGGCGGCGGGACTGTGCTGTATATGTTCCTTGTGCAGGCCGTTTTTGTCTGACGCAGCGGCCTTGTACGGCCTATGGCTTAGGAGGTGAGGGCCGCGAAACAGATTTTAGTGGTCGAAGACGACCGGACGCTCAGCCGCGGCATCGTGCTGGCGCTTGGCGGCGGCGAACTGGCGCTGACCGAAGCGCACGACCTGCGCGAAGCCGAACGCCTGCGGCAGGAACAGCCGTTTGACCTGATCCTGCTGGACTGCGGCCTGCCGGATGGCAACGGTCTGGACTGGTGCGTCCGGGTGCGCCGGGAAAGCCCGGTCCCGATCATATTCCTGACCGCGAACGATACCGAATATGACGAAGTCGCCGGGTTGGAAGCCGGGGCGGAGGATTATATTGCCAAGCCGTTCAGCCTTGCGGTGCTGCGCGCCCGCGTCGGCAACGTTCTGCGGCGGCAGGAAAGCTCCTCCCGCGTCGTGCTGGATGGGTTCGTATTCGATTTTGAACAGCTGACCTTTACCCGGAACGGCGAACCGGTCGAGCTATCGAAAACGGAACAAAAGGTGTTGCAGCTTTTAGTCCGGTCGCGCGGCAGCACCGTCCCGCGGGAACGCCTGCTGGACCGGGTTTGGGGCGATGCCGAATATGTGGATGAAAACGCGCTTTCGGTCACGGTGCGCCGTTTACGCAGCAAGCTCGAGGATACCCCGGGCAAGCCGCGCTATATCAAAACGGTGTACGGGATCGGTTATACCTGGGCGGTGAAGCCATGAGCGCCGTGCGGGCCGCCGCCCAATGGCTGGTAAACTGCTGGCTGCTGCTGGAAGGCGCGGCGCGCATGCTGTGGCGGGCGCTGACCGGCTGGGACGTCTGGGCGCTGCTGCTGGCGGCGGCGATGGCGCTGGGCGGCTGGCTGTGGGAGCGCCGGTTATACCAGCGGCTCAACCGGATGATCGATCTTGCCGCCGAAGGCAATATTTTGGGCGAACGCTTTGACGAAAGCCGTTTTTCGCAGCTGGAAAGCAAGCTGTACCGGTTCCTGACCGCAAACAGCCTTTCCCGCCGCCAGCTGGAAGCCGACCGCGCCCGGATCGCGGGGCTGGTCGCCGATATTTCACATCAAACGAAAACGCCGATCGCGAATATCCTGCTGTATACCCAGCTGTTGCAGGAGCGCGAGCTGGAGGACGATGTCCGGGCGCTGGCCGCGCAGATCATGGGACAAAGCGAAAAGCTGCGGTTTCTGGTCGGTTCGCTGGTGAACGCCTCCCGGCTGGAGACCGGATTGGTCACGGTCACGCCGGGCCGGCATATGCTTGCGCCGCTGTTGGAACAGCTCCAGGGGGCGGTCGCCGCGCGCGCCGAAGAAAAAGGCATTGCGCTCCGTTGGGAGGTCCCCGACGGGATCGCTTGCCGGTTCGATCCGAAATGGACGGCGGAAGCGTTGGGCAACCTTTTGGATAATGCGGTGAAATATACGCCGTCCGGCGGCTCCGTGACCGTTTCCGCATCGCAGTATGAGCTGTTTTGCCGGATCGATGTGGCCGATACCGGGATTGGCGTCACCCACGAGGAGCAGGCGCATGTGTTTGAACGGTTTTACCGTTCGCCGCGCGTCGCGCTTGAGGACGGCGTCGGGATCGGATTGTATTTGACCCGGCAGATCGTCTCTGCGGAGGGCGGTTATGTCAAATTGCATAGCCGGGGCCAAGGGACAACGTTTTCGGTGTTCCTGCCCTGCTGAAAGCAAAATACGGGGACGCCGAACGCAAAGCAGAGGGCGTCCCCGGAAGGATATCCGATTCTTTGGGGAGGTATGCACGATGGAGATCTCGATCCGCCAATCCCGTCGGGAAGATCTGGACGCATTGATGGAACTGTGGCTGAACGGTAATCTGGACGCGCATCCGTTCGTTGCGCCTGCGTATTGGAAGGAAAATGCCCCGGCGGTGCGCGAACAGCTGTTGCAGGCGGAGCCTGGGACGATCCGCGGCGAGAGCGCGGAGGGCGGCCGGCTGACGGAGATCTTCGTCGCCGCGGCGGAAGACGGCGGGCCGGCCGGCTTTATTGGGATCGTCAACGGCTTTATCGCCGGTTTGTTCGTCGCAGGCGGATTGCGTTCGCAGGGGATCGGACGTCTGCTGATCGATGCGGCAAAGCAGCGGCACTTGCTGTTGGAATTGCATGTTTATCGGAAAAATCAGCGTGCGCTGCAATTTTACATGCGTGAAGGGTTCGCCGCTGAGGGATCCCAGATCGATCCCGCGACCGGCGAAGAAGAGCTGACAATGATCTGGTCAAGCCGGCCGGGACGCTGATACGAAAAAGAAAGGGCGCGTCAGCGCCTTTTTGAACGCCTGAAAATAGGCGCGCCGCGCGAAAGGGAGTCGCACCGCGGGGCCTCGCTGTCGCGGGGGCGGCGCTCCGGCTGCAAGGGAATGCCTTTACAAGCCGGGGACGGCGCGATTGACTTTCCGTCGAAAACCGCCTATAATGAAAGCAGGAGCCGCAAGCGGCGCGCGCCGGGAGCAAAAAACACCCGGCGCATACGCAGGGCACCCGGGCCCGGGGGCAGGCCGCCGACGGCCCCGTCCGTCTGGCGCGAACCTGTCGAAAATGCCGCGCAGCGAATCGATCAGAAACGCAAAACCGCGTTTGGAGGAGGGGAACGGGAATGCCGGAACAGGAAATGGACCGGTCCGGAGGGGCCGTCGCGATCGTGGCGTTGATCGTCATGGGTATCCTTGCGTTGGCGGCGGTCGGCTATGGCGGCTGGCACTGGCTGCGGTCGGTGAAAGCGAACGATATCGACCGGCTTGCCAGGCTTGCGGAAAACTGGTTAGAGGCGGAAGACCTGACCGTCGTGCGCACCGAGCAGAAGGGCGACTATCTGGCCGCGTTATGTCAAAGCGGGAAAGGCGGCTGGTATTTATGCGAATACGAACGGGATCGGGTCTGGCACAACCGCTGGCATGCGCAGGGCGGCAAAAAGGGGCTGCGGCTGGGCGAGATCGCGAGCTGGAATTATGGCAGCCCACAGGGCGAAGCCGTCCTGATCGTCTGCGGCTGCCGTTTGAACGATCAGGCTTATTGGTATACCTTCCGCTGCGACGGCGTGACCTATGTATGCCCCGTCCGGGACGACCCCCTGCTGGACATTTTCGTGATACCGGACAGCGTCGACATTTCCGCTGTGCCGGTGCTGCTGGGCAAGGACTACCTGCGGTTGGAGGGCTGACCCCCGCGCCGCTTCCCCGCCCATACCCGGCCCAAACCGCTTCCCCGCCGAAGGATACTGATAATTTCCGTTCAAACGGGGCAGGCTAACCCCAAAGCAACCGCCAAAGGAGGGCACGGCTATGGGGCACGGGAAGGTTTATGATATGGTAGTGATCGGCGGCGGGCCGGGCGGGCTGACGGCGGCGCTGTACGCGGCCCGCGCGGGACTGGATACGCTCGTTTTAGAAAAAGCGGCGGCAGGCGGGCAAATGCTGTTGACCGATCGAATCGACAATTATCCGGGGGCACCGGATGGGATTGACGGCTTCACGCTGGCGGAACGGATGAAGCAGGGAGCCGAACGGTTTGGTGCGGTGCTGCAAACGGCGGAAGCGTTGCGGGCCGACCTGTCCGCAGATCCCAAGGCGATCGAGACTACGGCGGGAACGGTTTATGGTAAAACCGTCGTTTATGCTGCCGGAGCGATCCCGCGGACGCTGGGGCTCCCCGGCGAAGCCGGGCTGACCGGGCGCGGCGTCGCTTATTGTGCGGTCTGCGACGGGCGGTTTTATCAGGGAAAGACGGCGGCGGTGGTCGGCGGCGGCAACAGTGCGGCGGCGGACGCGCTGTATCTCAGCCGGATCGCAAAGCGGGTCTATCTCATCCACCGCCGGAACGAACTGCGGGCGGAACGGGCCTACCGGCAGCAGCTGGAGCAGGCGGGGAACGTGACCTTCTGCTGGGATTCGGTCGTGACCGGACTGCTTGCGGGCGACCGGCTGACCGGCGTGCAGCTGGAAAACGTAAAGACCGGCGAAACGGACGCGCTTGCCTGTGACGGCGTATTCATCAGCGTTGGACGGGAACCGGCGACCGGGCTGGCGGCGCAGCTTGCGCTTGCCCCGGACGGCGCCATCGACGCCGACGGCTCGACCCGCACCAGCATCCCGGGCGTATTCGCCGTTGGGGATGTGCGCGCAAAGGCTGTCCGGCAGATCGTTACCGCGTTGGCGGACGGCGCGGCGGCGGCGCATTTTGCTGGGGAATACCTGCTTGACGCCCGATAAACGTGCTTATCAAAATATGCTTATCGGGTTTGCGCATCCGCCCCCCTCGCCGGGGGGGCGTCCTGCGCGGACAGCGGCGGGCTCTGC
>CAJUGU010000136.1:0-3098 GCA_910586105.1 uncultured Eubacteriales bacterium
GGCGGCCCGAAGGGGCGGCTGCGGCCGTTTTCCGGATATGGCATCACCGCGTTAAAAAGTATGGAAGGCGCTGTGTGCGCCAGTCAAAACGCACATTCAATCAAATATTCAAATGGAAAGGCGGTCTTGGGTATGATGACGACAGAGAGCAAAATGACGGGGGAAGAAGTACGGCAGTCCATCCTTTCGCGGTTGTCCGGCTACCGCTACACGCACACGCTGGGCTGTGAGCGGGCGGCGCGGCAGCTGGCGCTGCGGTTCGGTTACGATCCCGAACGCGCAGGGTTTGCGGCGCTGCTGCACGACATCACCAAGCGGCTTTCTAAAGAAGAACAGTTGTATTTATGTGAGAAGTACGATATAATACCATGTGATATTGAAATGCAGGAATGGAAGATGCTGCACGGCAGGACGGCGGCGGCGATCGCAGCGACGGAGTACGGCGCGGATCGGGAGATCTGCGACGCGATCGCCTGCCATACAACCGGGCGCGCGAACATGACCCTGCTGGACGAGATCATTTACCTCGCGGATTATATTGAGGACACTCGGGATTTCGACGGGGTGGAGCGTGCGCGCGAGCTGGCGCAGGAGAGCCTGGAAAAGGCGCTGCTGTACTGCTTCGACAGCTCGCTGAAGGATTTGCTCGCGCGAAATAAGCTGATTCACGCGGATACAGTTGCGGCGCGGAATTGGATCCTTGAGAATTTGTAAATCAACCCGGCGCGATGCGCGGGCGGCATTGGAGGCATTGGAACAGTGAAACTTTTCGGCGGCGGAGCGCCGCATCAACCAAAGAAAGAGGCGGCGGATACGCAGCATCGGGCGCCGCGCCCTGGGGAGGCCGCGCCCGGAGGGCAGCCTGGCGGAGCGCCGCGGCCAACGGCGCCGAAGCCGGAGAAAACAACGCTGACAAAAAAGCAAAAGCGCAACCGGGCGCTCATTATTATGATCGCGGTAACGCTTGCGATCATTGCGGTGATGTGCGCGGCGGCGGCCATGATGATGAAGCCGCCGTCGATCGCGGGGAGCAGTAAGCCGGACGGGGTGGTCCGTCCGGAGCAAAACGACTCGACCATCCATGATACGGAAAATGGCGATGAAATGGACCTGGACGAGGGCGACGCGCTGGATGTGGATATGGGCAACCGGAGGGAAGGCGTTTATACCGTGCTGGTGTGCGCGACCGATATCGACGGCACGCGCACGGACGCGATTATGGTAGCGACGCTGGACACGGTCGGCGACGTGGTAAGCGTGATCAATATCCCGCGGGACCTGATGTCAAGCTGTAACCGCGTCGGCGCAAGCAAGAAGATCAACGCGGCCTACGGCACGCGCGGCGGCATCGAGACCACGAAAAGCGAGGTCAAGAAGGTGCTGGGCTTTACGCCGGATAAATATGTTGTAGTCAGCTTTGACGCGATCGCGGAGATCATCGACGCGCTGGGCGGCGTAGATTACGAGGTGCCGTGGCGGATGAAATACGACGACCCGACGCAAAACCTGCACATCGATTTTCAACCGGGCATGACGCATATGGACGGGCAGGCGGCGGTGGAGTTCATGCGCTGGCGCAAGAACAATTCCGGCGTGAGCACCGGCGTTTCCGGCTATACCGGCGGCGACGAGGAACGTATCGAAAAGGATCAGGAATTCCTGAAGTTCCTGGCCAAGGAGGTTTTCACGATCACGAACGTGCCGCGGATCCCAAGCCTTGCACAGGCGGTGTTCTCCAATGTGGAAACCGATCTGACGGCGGGCGAAGTGCTCTGGCTGGCGTGGCAGCTGTATGATGTGAAGAATGAAAACATCAATATGATGACCCTGCCAGGTTATGGCACGATGAGCTATGCGGGCACGGGCACGATGTATTCCTTTTACTTCCCGTACCGGTCGCAGGTGCTGACGATGGTAAACGAGTTCATCAATCCTTATGAGAAGGCGATCACCAGCATCGACGTGGTCACCGGGCCGACGGGATCGAGCGGTAGAAAGAGTTCGTCCGGCTCCAATACGAGCACGAAGAAGGAGACCAAGGACGACGAGAAAGAGCCGGAGGATGGCGAAGGTCAGGAGAGCGGCTCCGGCAATGATCCGGAAAGTGGCCCGGACAGCAGTTCGGGAAACAACTCCGGCAGCGAAGGCGAAGAGGACGAAAACGCGTCATTGGAGGGCAGTGCGTCGTCGGGTGGCAGTGCGCCGTCGGGTGGCAGTGCGCCGTCGGATGGCAGTGCGCCGTCGGATGGCGGCGCGTCGACAGAGGGCGGCGAGCCCTCGGGAAGCAACGCGGGCGAAGGGACAGTCGATCCAGAGCAGACGGGATCGACGGGATCGGAGTCTGCGGGACCCGTACAGGAGCCTGCCGATCCGGGAACCGGCCTGGAAGGGCTGTTTGCGCCGGACGACACGCCGGATCCACCGGCGGAGTCCTGACGGCCTTTCCGGACAGGATTCCTGGAATCTTGAGAAAAGGCTTGACAAGACGCGAAAAATCTTATAAAATAAGCCTGTAAGTTCGTTGAAATGCGATGAACGGGATCAGTAGCAGCAGGTACGCCCACAGAGAGCCGCCGGGTGGTGCGAGACGGCGACGGAGCGCTGCGAAACTCACCCGGGAGCAGCCCGCTGAACGCGACAGCTTGTAGGCGTGGCCGATCCTCCCCGGCGTTATCGGGGAAGTATCCGTGCGTTGCGGATGCGCAGAAGGTGGCTGCGGCGCGATGCAGCAAGAAGAGTGGTAACGCGGAGTTTTATGCTTCGTCTCTTTGGTAAGAAGGGGCGAAGCTTTTTTTATCCTGGAACAGATCTATTTAGAAAGGAGTAATACATGAATTTTGAAGAAAAAGTCTTAACCATGCTAACAGAAATGCAGGCTTCGCAGACGGTGCTGGCCGACAAGGTGGACGGTGTGGACAAACGACTGACCGTACTCGCCAACAGGGTTGACAGCATAGACAAGCGATTGACTGCGCAAGGCGAACAAATAGCCGCGCAAGGCAAACAGCTAGCCGCGCTCACCGACCGGGTGGACAGCCTGGACAAGCGATTGACTGCGCAAGGCGAACAAATAGCCGCGCAAGGCAAACAGCTAGCCG
>CAJUGU010000136.1:3198-9649 GCA_910586105.1 uncultured Eubacteriales bacterium
GGACAGCCTGGACAAGCGATTGACTGCGCAAGGCGAACAAATAGCCGCGCAAGGCGAGCAGCTGGCCGCGCTCACCGACCGGGTAGACAGCATGGATAAGCGATTGACTGCGCAAGGCGAACAAATAGCCGCGCAAGGCAAACAGCTAGCCGCGCTCACCGACCGGGTGGACAGCCTGGACAAGCGATTGACTGCGCAAGGCGAACAAATAGCCGCGCAAGGCGAGCAGCTGGCCGCGCTCACCGACCGGGTAGACAGCATGGATAAGCGATTGACTGCGCAAGGCGAACAAATAGCCGCGCAGGGCAAGCGGCTGGACACTGTCGCCAGCAGGCTTGCGATTGTTGACGGACAGCTTGGCCGGGTAGCGACTGCGCAGGAGCAGAACATCATCCCCTACATCAAGCTGCTGGACGAAGGGCATCAGAACATCCTGCACGCGGTGACAGATCAACCGCGGCTGGATGCGCTTGAAAAGGACATGCGGCTAGTCAAGAATACGCTTAAGAACCACGCCCCGCGGATCGCCGCGCTGGAAAAAGCAAACTGAAGTGAAAGGAGCAGCTATATGACAGCATTGGAACAGGTAAAGCATATCATAGAAGCCCTTCAGGAACGCAAGGGGCAGGAGATTGAGGTGCTTCGGGTGGAGCAGCTCACCACGCTGACCGAATATTTCGTATTCTGCTCGGCAACGTCGACCACACAGGTCAAGGCACTTGCGGACAGCGTTGAATTTCATATGAAGAACGACCACGGCCTGCCGGTCCATCATACCGAGGGGTTTGAGTCCGCGCAGTGGATCCTTCTGGATTTCGGCGCAGTGGTCGTGCATATCTTCCTGCCGGAATCCCGGAAGTTTTACAATCTGGAAAACCTCTGGAAGGACGGCGCGCCGGTCCCGTTCTCCGAGCTGGGCCTCAAAGAGGAATCATAAATTTTAGGGGGAAATATCTCTTGAACAAGTACGATTACAAGGAAATTGAAGCCAAATGGCAAAAAAACTGGGAGGAACGCGGTTCCTTCCACGTCTCCGAGGACCACACGAAGGAAAAATTCTATGCCCTGGTAGAATTCCCGTACCCATCGGGCGCGGGGCTGCACGTAGGGCATCCGCGCTCCTACACCGCGCTGGATATTGTCGCCCGCAAAAAGCGGATGCAGGGCTATAACGTCCTTTACCCGATGGGCTGGGACGCGTTCGGCCTGCCGACGGAAAACTTCGCGATCAAGAACCACGTCCATCCGGCGGCTGTTACGGAGAAGAACATCGCACGCTTTAAAGGACAGCTGAAGGCGCTCGGACTGTCCTTCGATTGGACGCGCGAGATCAGCACCACCGACCCCAGCTACTACAAATGGACGCAGTGGATCTTCCTTCAGCTCTACAAGAAGAGGCTCGCCTACAAAAAGGAGATGGCAGTCAACTGGTGTACCTCCTGCAAGTGCGTGCTGGCAAATGAAGAAGTCGTGCAGGGCGTTTGCGAACGCTGCGGCTCGGAGGTCGTCCGCAAGACGAAGAGTCAATGGATGCTCAAGATCACCGAATACGCGCAGCGCCTGATCGACGATCTGGACACGGTCGATTATATCGAGCGCGTCAAGACCCAGCAAAAGAACTGGATCGGGCGTTCGACCGGCGCGGAGGTCGACTTCACTACTACGGAAGGTGACAAGCTGACCGTTTACACGACCCGTCCGGACACGCTGTTCGGCGCAACGTATATGGTCATCTCGCCCGAGCACCCCGCGATCGAAAAATGGTCGGACAAGCTGACGAACATCGACGCAGTACGCGCTTATCGTGAGGAAGCCGCGCGCAAATCCGACTTCGAGCGCACCGAACTGAACAAGGGCAAGACCGGCGTAAAGCTGGAAGGCGTGCGCGCGGTCAATCCGGTAAACGAAACGGAGATCCCGATCTTCGTTTCGGATTACGTGCTGATGAGCTACGGCACGGGCGCGATCATGGCGGTACCGGCGCACGACGAACGCGACTGGGAGTTCGCGAAGGTATTCGGCCTGCCGATCATTGAGGTCGTCAAGGGCGGCAACGTGCAGGAGGCGGCGTTTACCAACGTCGAGACTGGTGAAATGGTCAATTCCGGATTCCTGAACGGGCTTTCGGTCGCGGACGCCAAAAAGAAGATTGTCGAATTCCTGACCGAAAAGGGCGTCGGCCACCAGAAGGTCAACTATAAGCTCCGCGACTGGGTCTTTTCGCGCCAGCGCTATTGGGGCGAACCGATCCCGCTGGTATACTGCGAGAAGTGCGGCTGGACGCCGTTGCCGGAGGACCAGCTGCCGCTGACGCTGCCGGAGGTCGATTCCTATGAGCCGACCGAGACCGGCGAATCGCCGCTTGCGAAAATGACCGATTGGGTAAATACCACCTGTCCGCACTGCGGCGGCCCCGCGAAGCGGGAGACCGACACCATGCCGCAGTGGGCGGGCTCGTCGTGGTATTTCCTGCGGTATATGGACCCGCATAACGACAAGGCGCTTGCCAGCAGGGAAGCGCTGGAATACTGGTCGCCCGTCGACTGGTACAACGGCGGCATGGAGCATACCACGCTCCACCTGCTGTACAGCCGGTTCTGGCACAAATTCCTGTATGATATCGGCGTAGTTCCGACGCCGGAACCCTACGCGAAGCGCACGAGCCACGGCATGATCCTGGGCGAGAACGGTGAGAAAATGTCCAAATCCCGGGGCAACGTGGTCAACCCGGACGAGATCATTGAGACCTACGGCGCGGATACGATGCGCCTGTATGAAATGTTCATCGGCGACTTTGAGAAGGCCGCGCCGTGGTCTTCGACCTCGATCAAGGGCTGCCGCCGTTTCCTCGAACGCGTCTGGAACCTGTTCGAGCAGGTGCAGCCGGGCGACGCCTACACCGAACAGCATGAAATTTTGATCCACAAGACCATCAAGAAGGTCGGCGAGGATATCGAGGGCTTGAAGCACAACACCGCGATCGCGGCGATGATGAGTCTGGTCAACGCGTTTTATGATAAGGGCGTCAACCGCGCCGAATACAGGACGCTGCTCAAGCTGCTGAACCCGTTCGCGCCGCACATCACCGAGGAGCTTTGGGAGCTGCTGGGCGAACAGGGCGAAGTGCTCTCGCTCCAGCCATGGCCGGAGTACGAGGAGGCGAAGACGGTCGAATCGACCATCGAGATCGGCGTACAGGTCAACGGCAAGCTGCGCGGCACGATCAAGCTGCCCGTCGACTGCGAGCAGCAGGCGGCGGTCGACGCGGCGCTTGCCGACGAAAAGATCCGGAACGCGGTTGCGGGCAAGCAGATCGTGAAGACGATCGTCGTGAAAAACAAGATCGTAAACCTTGTCGTGAAGTGACAGAAGCGGTCAGATTTTCCCCTCTGCGCGAAAATTCGCAGAATTTCGAGGAAATTCAAAATTGGGGGTTGACAGCCCGGCGGATTTTGGATATAATAACGATATGGTTCTGTATCCGCTTTTTTGCGGTGGAACAAACCTGTGTAAGCGTATGACCGTGAACGGATACGCGCGGAGGGAGGGAAAACGATGTCGGAAGTCCGCATTAAGGAGAACGAATCTCTGGACAGTGCTCTGAGAAGATTCAAGCGCTCCTGTGCCAAGGCGGGTGTGCTTTCCGAGCTCCGCAAGCGCGAGCATTATGAGAGCCCAAGCGTAAAGCGCCGTAAAAAGTCTGAGGCAGCACGCGCAAAGAAGAGAAAGTACAGATGATCGACAAAATTGCCGGGACTGGTCTTAGCCCCGGCAATTTTTTTCCGCGCCGCGCAGAAAATCTCAAATCTGCAAAAATTTTTGTTGACAATCGGCCGAAAATCACGTATAATAAGGGCAGTCACCGTGTAAAGCAGCCAGCCTTTACAGGAAAACCACCGCGGATGAAGGGGTGAGGGAGCCATGAAGAACAAGCCGTTTGAAATGTGCCTGCTATTCGATTTTTATGGCGAAGTCCTCACCGAAAAGCAGCGCGAGGTATTCGACCTGTACTATAATGAAGACCTGTCGCTTGCGGAGATTTCCGAGCACATTGGCATCACACGGCAGGGGGTGCGCGACAGCATCCTTCGGGCCGAGCACACGCTGCGCGATTTGGAGGACAAGCTGCGGCTGGTCGCCCGTTATGGGCAGATTGACCTGCACGCGCGCGAGATCGCGGACAGCCTGCGCATTGCGATCGGCATCAACAACACCAAGTACCGCAACGTGGACTTGCAGGCGACCTTGGCGCGCATGGAAGAACACGTGAAAGTGATCACCGGCGATACATAAGACCGATTTTGGAACCTTGGAAGGGAGGGCGTCCCCGTGGCATTTGAGGGCTTGACCGAAAAAATTTCATCCGCCTTTAAGAAGCTGCGCAGCCAGGGACGGCTGACCGAGGCGGACGTAAAGGAAGCGATGCGGGAGATCCGCATGGCGCTTCTGGAAGCGGACGTAAATTTCAAGGTCACGAAAGATTTCATCAAAACCGTGACCGAAAAGGCGACGGGGGCGGATATCCTGCAAAGTCTCTCGCCCGCGCAGCAGGTCATTAAGGTCGTAAACGAAGAGCTGACGGCGTTGCTTGGCGGAAAAAGCGCGCGCATCACCATTGCGCCCAACCCGCCGACGATCGTGATGATGGTCGGCTTGCAGGGCGCGGGCAAAACGACCCAGTGCGCCAAGCTGGCGGGGCTGTTCCGCCGGCAGCAGCAGCGGCGTCCGCTGCTGGTCGCCTGCGACGTATACCGTCCGGCGGCGATCGACCAGTTGAAGGTCGTGGGCAAGCAGCTGGATATCCCGACGTTCGATCTGGGGCAGGACGACCCGGTGCGCATCGCGAAGGAGGGCATCGACCATGCCCGAAAGAACGGATACGATCTGGTATTTCTGGACACGGCGGGGCGTCTGCACATCGACGAAGCGCTGATGCAGGAGCTAAAGGATATCAAGGCGGCGGTAAAGCCGCATGAGATCATGCTGGTCGTGGATGCGATGACGGGTCAGGACGCGGTCAACGTGGCGCAGGCGTTTGACGAAGCGCTGGGCATTGACGGCGTGCTGATGAGTAAGATGGACGGCGACGCCCGCGGCGGCGCGGCGTTGTCGGTTAAGGCGGTCACGGGCAAACCGATCAAATATATCGGCACGGGGGAAAAGCTCGATAACATTGAGCCGTTCCATCCGGACCGGATGGCATCCCGTATTTTGGGCATGGGCGACGTGCTGACGCTGATCGAGAAGGCGCAGCAGTCGTTTGACCAGAAGCAGGCGGTCGATTTTGAAAAGAAGATGCGGGTCGGCAAGCTGACGCTGACCGACTTTTACGAACAGCTCCAGCAGTTCAAGAACATGGGTTCTATGGAAGATATGCTGGGGATGCTGCCGGGCGTTGACACGAAGGCGTTGGCGGGGGCAAAGATTGACGAAAAGCAGATGGCGCACACGGAGGCGATCATATTATCGATGACGCCGAAGGAGCGCGACAATCCTTCGATTATAAACTACAGCCGGAAGAAGCGGATCGCGGCGGGCTGCGGCCTGAAGCTGGAGGAGGTCAACAAGCTGCTGAAGCAGTTTGAGATGATGCAGAAGATGACCAGGCAGCTTGCGGGGATGCAGCGCCGGGTGAAGAAAAAGAAGCGCGGGGGCGGATTCCCGGGGCTTGGCGGTTTGAAGCTGCCGTTTTAGGTGCTTGTAAAGGTAATTTACAATAAAGAGGTAAATGTTAAGGAGGTGAAGCTATCATGGTAAAGATCAGACTTCGCAGAATGGGTGCAAAGAAAGCGCCTTTCTATCGAATCGTTGTAGCGGATTCGCGCTACCCGCGTGACGGTCGTTTCATTGAAGAGATCGGCACTTACAATCCGATGACCGCTGAAGCTGAGGTAAAGATCAACAGCGAGCGTGCGCAGCAGTGGATTAAGAACGGCGCGCAGCCGACCGATACCGTTCGTGATATCCTGAAAAAGGCCGGCGTGCTGTAAGGGTGAGTGAGGTTATCGAAGATGAAAGAGCTTTTGACCTACATCGTGCAGAATCTGGTGAACGATCCGGATTCGATCGCGATCACGGAGAGTGCGCAGGGCGACGAGATCGTCTATGAACTGCGGGTAGCCCCAGAGGACATGGGTCGGGTGATCGGTCGGCACGGCCGTATTGCGAAAGAGATCCGGACGCTGATGAAAGCAACAGGGAACCACGAAAACAAGAAGGTTTCGGTTGAAATCCTGGACTGACAGCGCTTCGTGCTTTGGAAGGGCTGCGGATTTTTACCGTGAGCGCCCCGAACAAAAAACGTTGTTTTTGTTCGGGGCAGAGGTTCCGCCGACGCCCTGCCAGGCGGCAAGAGCGTCGGCCTCTAAAAAGCCGCAGCACTTAAACGCTTCGCGCGTAGCGCAAGCGTTTTTTTACTTTCCGCCCCTCGCCGGGGCGGCGTCCTACGCGG
>CAJUGU010000137.1 GCA_910586105.1 uncultured Eubacteriales bacterium
GCGCCAAAGGGGCGCGTCCGCCCCTCTGGACTCCCGCGATGCTGCGCATCGCCTGCGCCGCCTGCGGGCGGGGAAAGAGGGAGCTGAGTCAAGCCGATATGCATACTTGCTCTTGACGGGAGGTTTCCCCCGCACGGCATAGAAAAAGCGTCCCGAACGGCGGGACGCTTTTCCGGTTCCATCAATTTTGATACGCGGCGACGATCTCGCCAATGTACTGCGTATGGGCGTCGCCCGCAGGATAGTTCGCCTTCGCAAGCGCCGGGTCGATCAGGTTTTCGATCGGGAGCCCGACGCGATACAGCTTCCTGCAAACCAGCACCAGCTCTGCCTCGGCGAACGTCGGGCAACCATCGATAAACACCGGCGTTAAGCCGCTGGCGTTCATCTTATCCATATCGCGCCCCGAAGCCGAGCCCAGCCGGTTCAGCGCTTCACGGCAGCCATCCTTTAAAAACGTGAGCGTGAAATATTCGTTCCGGTCCACGAACTCCTTCGTATAACGGCTTTCCCGGACATAGACCGTACAAGACGGCTTTTGCCAGATCACGCCCAGCGCGCCCCAGCTCACCGTCATCATATTGAACGCGCCCGGTTCGCCCGCCGCGAGCAGCGCCCACTGCTGATGCAGCTTTTCAAACGGGTTCACCGTCAAGGTTTTTACATCGATCGCTTCCATTTATGAAGCCCTCCTTCAACATTTCATGTGCCTGAATCAGTATATGCGGTCAAGGCAGGTCTGCCCGCCGCAATTTCATTTCCTTCCATTCGTCCTTGGTGATCAGGATCTGGCGCGGCTTGGAGCCTTCAAACGGCCCTACGATCCCGCGTTCTTCCATCTGATCGACGATGCGCGCCGCCCGGGAATATCCCAGCTTGAGCCGCCGCTGCAGCATGGAGGTCGAAGCCTGCCCGCAGCTCATGACGACGTCGATCGCTTCCATCAGCATCTCATCTTCTTCGCCGTCCCCGTCGCCGCCTTTGCCCTTGCCGCCGTCTTCGCCGTCGCACTGGCGCTCGATATGCTCGAGGATCTCCTCGTTATATTCCGCCGTCGCCGATTCCTTGATCTGCGCGATCACCGCCTCGATCTCCTCCGAGGAGATGAAACAGCCCTGGATGCGCTGCGGCTTGCCGCTGCCGATCGGCGCATACAGCATATCGCCCTTGCCGATCAGCTTTTCCGCGCCCGGCTGATCCAATATGATCCGGCTTTCGATCTGGCTCGCCACCGCGAACGCGATACGAGAAGGGATGTTGGATTTCATGATGCCCGTAATAACGTCGGAAGACGGCCGCTGGGTCGCAACGATCAAATGCATCCCCGCAGCGCGCGCCTTCTGCGCGATCCGGCAGATCGAGGTCTCGACCTCCTTTGCGGCAACCATCATCAGGTCGGCCAGCTCGTCGATCACGATCACGATCTGCGGCAGCACCTGATAATTGTCCGGCGAATCGTCCTCGGCATACTGCGCGTCCTTCTTCTTCTGGCGCATCAGGTCGTTGAAGCCCGAAAGGTTGCGCACCTGGTTGTCCGCGAACAGCTTATAACGCCGCTCCATTTCGCCGACCGACCAGTTGAGCGCGCCCGCCGCTTTTTTCGGGTCGGTGACGACCGGGATCAGCAGGTGCGGCACGCCGTTATAGTTGCCCAGCTCGACCATTTTCGGGTCGACCATGATCAGACGCACTTCCTCCGGCGTGGAATTGTATAAAATGGAGATCAGCATGGAGTTGACGCACACCGATTTGCCCGAACCGGTCGTGCCCGCGATCAGCAGATGGGGCATTTTCGCGATATCGCCAATGACCGGCGTGCCGGTGATATCCTTACCGACGGCAAAGGACAATTTGCTGGTCGCGTTCCGGAACGCCTTGGACGCGATGCATTCGCGGATCGTGACCACGGTAACGGACTTGTTCGGCACCTCTATGCCGATCGCGACCTTGTCCGGAATCGGCGCGATGCGCACCGAAACCGCGCCCAGCGAAAGCGCGATATCATCCGAAAGCGCCGTGATACGCGAAAACTTGACGCCGCGGGAGATGGTCAGCTCAAACCGCGTGACCGAAGGCCCGCGCACGATGCCGATAATGTTCGCGTCGATGCCGAACGATTGCAGGGTATCGACCAGCCGCGCGGAATTTTCCTTCAGCTCGTATTCCACGCCCGCGTTGGGAGGCAGCTGCGATTCGGCGAGCAGATCGAGCGCAGGCTTAATATAGGGCGGCGTCGGGGCCTGCTGGTTTTCGTCCATCTCGGCGGCCATTTTTGCGGCCATCTCCTCGGCCTGCCGTTGGGCCTCGCGTTTTTCCTCGGCCTTGCTTTTCGGCTTGGGCGGCTTGTCCGTTTTTTCGGCTGCGGCCGATCCGTCCGGCGGGGCGTCGGGCGAGACCGGTTCGGGCCCCGCCGTCATGCCCGGGAACGCCAGCACCTGCGACGACGCGCCCTCGAACGCGGCGACGTCTTCGTCGTCCAGCTCGATCGAAGGCGAGGAGAACTGCACCACCGGCGCAAGGTCGTCCGCCGCCTCCCGCTGCGCATTACGCGCCGCGTTGCGCACCGCCGAAGCCGCCGCGGCAGCCCGTACCTGGTCGGCGATATCCGGCGGTTCGAGATAGCCGCCCGCTTCATCCGCCTGCTGCTGCACCAGATCCAGGATATCATGCACCGGGGCATCCGCATGCTCCTGCCCTGCGCCGCGCAGGAATTCCGCGGGCGTGATCGGTTTTTTCCGCCGCGCCTGCGCGACCGTCTGCGCCGGCGGCTTTTGGAGGATGGAATCGTCTTCGCCCAGCACCGGCGGCACGGGCTTTTCATCATCCAGCGGGATGTTATAGTTCGCAATATTCGGTTTGGCGCGCGCCTGCTGCCGCTGTTGGCGTAACACATGCAGGTTCGGCAGCTCGGGCGGCGCTTCGTAGCGCTCGCGCTCCTCTTCCGAATCGTATTCATATTCCGGAGGTCTCAGCGCCTCCCACAACATGGCCGGCGTGATCCGGGCCGCCGCCAGCAGCGCGCCCACGACCAGAACGACCAGAACGAGCACCGACCCGAACCAGCTGAGCGCCCATTCCAGCCCGCAGAACAGCAGCCCGCCCAGCAGCCCGCCGGAGCGCAGCTCCGCCCCGACGGTCAGCAGCTGGGAAACCAGCGCGCTGCCGCGCTCAAAATCATTGCCCCAGAAAACCGCGTGCAGCAGCGCGCCGATCAGCACCGGTTCGACGGCGATACAGAACGCCCGCAGGCGGATCGGACCCTTCCGGCGGATGAACAGCAGCGCGGAAATGGCGATCAGCGCAAACGGCAGCAAATACAGACCCACGCCCAGCAATCCGCCCAGGAAACGGCGCATGACCTGAAGCACCGCCCCCTCGATCGGCAAAAGCGCCAGCAGCGAGATCACGCCCAGGATCCCCCAGATCATGCCCCAGACCCCGCGCGGCAACCCGCCGGAGGGTTCCGGCTGCGCGGGAGCGCGGCTGCGGCTGGATGCGGTTTTTGTTGATGTCTTCTTTTTTCCTGCGGCCAAAGTGCCACACCTCCATAAAAACCGGCAGGACGCTCCTGCCTGAGATCGTTGTATCGAAAAATAAAACCGTAGAATAAAAAGCGGTCGAAAACCGGGGCGCTTGTCCACCCGGTCACGACGAAAACCCGCCCTGCCCGCTGTCCTTATGGCGGGCAGGGCGAACGGGGCCGCGCGCCTGAAGCCACGCGGCAAGCCGCGCCTTCCCTCCCGCCCGCAGGCGTGGATGGGAGTCCAGAGGGGCTAGCCCCTCTGGCGCCCGCCGCGCAGGCGCGGGGGCCGGGGCGGCGCCCCGGACGCGAACGGCGGGCTTCGCACCTCACGCGGCGCGGAAGTGCTGGATCAGCGAGGCGATCAGCGTGATAACGCCTACCAATGTGCAGTAGATCACGAAGGGCCGGAAATGCCCCCGCGTCGTCACCAGCCGGATCAGCCGGATCGCCAGCAGACCCGATACCATCGAAAACACGATCCCCAACAGGTATAAGTGGATCGGTACCCCCGCAAGCTCCGCCTGCTGCAATGCGTCGCCAACCTCCAGCAGGTTCGCGCCGAAAACGACCGGCAGCGACATGATAAACGCAAACCGTACCGCAAAATCACGGCTGAAGCCGCAGAACAGCCCCGCGCAGATCGTCGAGCCCGAACGCGATATCCCCGGCACGACCGCTACCGCCTGCGCACAGCCCACCAGAAAGGCGTCCAGCCAGCTCGCATTGGATGCATCCTTGCGCAGCCGCGGGGCCCGCTCGCTCAAAAGCAGCACCAACGCCGTGACCAGCAGCGCGACGCCGACAAACGTCGTGTTGGAAAACAACGTTTCCAGTTTGTCCTTGATCAGCAGCACCGGGAACATCGGTATAATGGTAATCAGCACCATCACGATGAACCGGCGATACGGTCGGCCCTCCAGCCGGAAACCGCTCCGCACCCAGCCGAAAATTTCGACCAGCAGCTCCCGGATGTCCCCCCAGAACGCGATGAACACCGAGACCAGCGTACCAAAGTGCAGGAGCACGTCGAACAGCATATAGTCCGCCTCCACATCGGAGCCGCCAAAAAAGCTCTGCACCAACACCAGGTGCCCCGACGAGGACACCGGCAGGAATTCTGTCAGACCCTGCACGACGCCGAGCAGGATCGCAAGCCAGGCTGTCATATCCTTGTTTCCCCTCCCCCAATAAAATTGAAATCTATACGTCTATAATACTACCACATTCCCCGGAGGTATTCCAACCTTTTTTTTGAGCCGGGCAGAAAAAATTGCCGCAGCCCTCTCGCGCGGCAGTTTCGGGGAACGAAAAAGCGCCCCGCAGGGCGCTCCAGCCAGCCTCAGCGCCTGCGATCGCCCGCCGGGAGCGCGTCGCCAAGCGCCGTCAATGCGTCGGATACCGTTTGCAGCAGCGTCAGCAGCGACGAGGCTTCGTCGGGGTACTGCGCCGTCAGTTCCGCTGGGGATAAATGCGGCAGCGTCACCGGCTCCGCTTCGATGCCGAACTGCCCTTCGCCCGCCGCCGCCATCCGCAGCCGCAGCTCGCTCAGCTTCAGTTGCGCGTCGCACAGCGCCTCGAAGTGTTCGCCCTTCGTGCGGAACATCGCGTCGACGCTTTCCGGGGCCGCCCGGTAAAGATAGCGGAACGCCTTGTAAATGCTCACCGACAGATAGCCTGCCAGCTCCTGCGGCAGCTGACGGCTCCCCGAACGCCCCGCCGCATCCAGCAGCAGCGCGACCGCTTCCGTGACCATCTTCTTTTCCGCGCTTTCCAGCGCCGGGCGCGCGGGCTCCGCCATCCGTCCGACGGGCACCGCCGAACCGTCGCGCGCCATGCTGCGCCCCAGCAAGTAATCGCAGGAGACCCCGTAGTAGTCCGCAGCGCGCACGACAAAGCCAAGCCCCGGTTCCCGCAGGCCGTTCTCGTAGTGGCTCAGCAGCGCCTGCGAGACTTCCAGGTCCCCGGCGGCAGTGCGCTGGCTTATCTTTTTTTCACGCCGCAGCAACGCAAGCGTGCGGGAAAAATCACTTGCCATTCGTCTATACGGTCTCCCCTTGCAAAATCTACTTATAGTATACCCCGGTTATTACTCTTTGTAAAGTTTTTTTCAGCGGGAAATTTCGTTTTTTGCAAAAAAAGAGAGAAAGACGCCGCCGGGGCTCTGCCCCGGAACCCCGGTCCTGCGCGGACAGCGCCAAAGGGACTCGTCCCTTTGGAATCCCTTCCTCGCCTGCGGGCGGGATGGGTGCAGCCAAAGCCGCTTATGCATGCGTCTTCGCCCCACCAAAACGACGGCGGGGCGAAGGGGCAAACTCGGCTAAGAACCTGTATTCATAAGCTAAAGTGGTGGATGGACGGTAGATGGCGCATCCCGATCGTTTGTGTGCCGCCAGCCGCATACGCCCCCCTGCGGGCGGTGTCTGACGGATGGCAAACACCGTCCGTTTATTTGCCTTCTTCGCGTTTATCTTGCGCCATTGCTCCTTCACGATCCCAACGCGCCACTGCTTCTTCCAGCATGCGGCGCAGTTCGGTCATCTCCTCATCGGTGACCGTAGGCTCGCTCAGCATCTGCGCGAAGAGCTGTTTCAGAGAAATACCGAATATGGAATCCAGCAGAGACCGGATCCAGCGCCGCCGCGCCTCCTTACGGGTAAAGGTGGGTTCGCAGACAAAGCCGGGTTCGGTGCGGCGGATAAACCCTTTTTCAATCAGGCGGGTCGTTATCGTGCATGCCGTATCTTCCGACCAGCCGGCTTCTGCGGATAACTGCGCGGCCAGTTCGCCGACGCGGATAGGCCCTTTGTCCCAAATCAGATTCATTACCCGCAGTTCACCGGGCAGCAGACCCATTTTTTTCTTCACAACGGTCGTGACCTCCTTCGATTTTTCAAGGCCGCGCCCACCGTCGCGGAATCTGAGAGGCAGCGATTTTTTCGATCTGCCTGTGCAGCAGCGAAACGGTGAAGGCGTTATAATCAGGATAAGGGGCGTGGGCGTAACCCTTGGCGGCAGTCAGCAGCGCCCGGCCACAGGCGGCCCGTTCAGTCTGAGCGCTGCGCCGCAGCACGGCCAATGCGCGGCCTTGCGGCAGCAGGCGAAACAGGATCGCAGTCGTGGTCATCATCTCCCTTTCAAGCATACCACTTTTGTGGTTATATCTTACCAAAAACGTGGTTTCTTGTAAAGATATTTTTTAGTTTTCTTAGTATTTATGTTCAAGAGATGAAAAGTGAAGGAAAACCAGCCCTGTGGCTTTTTATGTAGCATCCTATTTGGTTACTGCTCCTATTCTTAAAATGCAGGTATTGGGGATCCGGTTCTATCCGGTGGAATACATTCCAGCAGATCCCCAATCTCGCATTCGAGAACTGCGCAGATCCTTGCAGAAACATCCGTGCCAAGGCGAGCGACCTCATTTTTATGAAATGATTTAGCTGAGTACGCTGCCTCTCTGCACGATGACTGAATTTATTATTGCTGAGATCACGCTGCTCAATCAGTTCCGCCAAATGCATCTCAATTCTTCTATATCCTATGATTTCCCCCTCCGATATCAAATGAATGTAACAGTTATTTTTCCAATGCATTTATATAAACAAAGGGCTGTCTCTTATGATTTACGTGAAATCATTTTGAGACAGTCCCCTTTTAAATAATTATCCGTCGGCGCAGAATGTAGTGCAAAGGGGCTGGTTTTTATCCTGCCGCTATGGTATAATAGCCGAAGGCGGTCGCGCTGTATGGAAATGCCATATTGGAACGGTTCCGCCCGCAGGGAAGCTCGGACGTTTGGACGCTCCCCCGCTTTCTGCAAGCGACACACGCCCCTTCCGGGCGGCGAAATAAAAATCACATGATCAGGAGGTTTTTCAAAAAGCATGATCACAGTCAGCAACGTCAGCCTGAATTTCAGCGGCACGCCGCTGTTTAAGGATGTCAATATCAAGTTCACCGAGGGCAACTGCTACGGCGTCATTGGCGCGAACGGGGCGGGGAAGTCTACCTTTTTAAAGATCCTGTCCGGCGATCTGGATTCGACCACCGGTGAAGTCTCGATCAAGCCGGATACGCGGATGTCCGTATTGCAGCAGGACCATTTTGCATTCAATACCTATACCGTACTCGATACCGTGATCGGGGGCAGCCCGCGCCTGTACGAGATCATGAAGGAAAAGGAAGCGCTCTACGCGAAGGATCCGTTCACCGAAGAAGACGGCAACCGCGCCGCCGATCTGGAAGCGGAGTTTGCCGAACTCGACGGCTGGGAAGCCGAAAGCGACGCCGCCCGTCTGCTGGAAGGCTTAGGGCTGCGCGCTGAGGACGTGCAGTACAGCCTGCTGGAAACCCTGCCGGACTCGGACAAGGTCAAGGTTTTGCTGGCGCGCGCCCTGTTTGGCAAGCCGGATATTATCTTGTTGGACGAGCCCACCAACCATTTGGACGTGGACGCGATCCACTGGCTGGAGGATTTCCTGCTCGAGTTCGAGGGGACGGTCATTGTCGTTTCGCATGACCGCCACTTCCTGAACAACGTTTGCACGCACATTGTCGATATCGACTTTGGCAAGGTGCAGATCTATGTTGGTAACTACGAATTCTGGTACGAATCCTCCCAGTTAGTGCAGAAAATGATCCGCGATCAAAACCGAAAGAACGAGGATAAGATCCGGGAGCTGCAAAGTTTTATCCAGCGGTTTTCGGCGAACAAATCCAAAAGCCGTCAGGCGACCAGCCGGAAAAAGCTGATCGAAAAGCTGACGGTCGAAGAGCTGCCAGTCTCCTCCCGCCGGTACCCGTTCGTCGGATTTGTGATGGATCGCGAAGCGGGCAAGGATATCTTGGAGGTCAAGGGGATCTCGAAAACGATCGACGGCGAACAGATCCTGAAGGATGTGTCATTCATCGTCGGTAAGGGCGACAAAATTGGTTTTGTCTCGGAAAACGAACTGGCAATGACCACCCTGTTCCAGATCCTGATGGGCGAGTTAGAGCCGGACGAAGGGACGTTCAAATGGGGCGTATCCACGAGCCAGTCCTACTTTCCGAAGGATAACAACAGCTTTTTCGACGGTCACGACGAAAATATGCTTGATTGGCTCGCGCCGTATTCGCGCACGGATACGCTGGAATCGACCCTGCGCGGCTTCCTTGGACGGATGCTGTTTTCGGGCAACGACGTTTACAAGCCGGTCAAGGTGCTTTCCGGCGGCGAAAAGGTGCGCATGATGCTTTCCCGCATGATGCTGTTCGGCTCGAACGTTTTGGTGATCGACCAGCCGACCAACCACCTCGATCTGGAATCGATCACGGCGGTCAATAACGGCGTGCGCGATTTCAAGGGTAACGTCCTGTTCGCTTCGCACGACCACGAATTTGTGCAGACGATCGCCAACCGTATCATTGAACTGCGCCCGGACGGCGTGTTGGACAAGGCTTGTACCTATGATGAATTCCTCGAATTCCGCGCTTCCCGGAAATGATCCGGCTGGCAAATCGACGATAAAACAAAACGGCCCCGGAACCCTGCCCGCAGGGTTCCGGGGCCGTTTTCTAGTGCTCCATCCGGCGAGGAGTCGGATTTGGACTTGGAGCGGGATTTTCGCAGGGCAAGGACGATAACGCAGCCATGCGGAAATCCAGCCCAAGGGCGAGTTCGATTTCTGACGGGATGGAGCAGTAGTCTACAACGTGCATCTGGATCAGCTTGTCCGCGATCATCTGCATCCTCCACCGGTCTCTTCCCTCCGGAGGATCAGAACATGCAATCATACCGATTTTGGCTTCTGCTTCTCCCGTCACTTTCCGAGCGTGGTTTTGCTGTGCCTTGCGCCCCAGCGCCGCTTCCGTGCCATCTATCACAAACCGCTTCGCCACTCCAGCAATCGTAGCACGGCATACGTCATAAGCATCCATGGTTCGCTCATAAGCCCATTCTGATATTGTCAATATTGGTTGACACTTTTTTTACAAGGATATCAATGCCTAAGC
>CAJUGU010000138.1 GCA_910586105.1 uncultured Eubacteriales bacterium
TGGACAACGATCAGCTGCTTGCGGCATACAATGTGCAGTTGGGGATCTGCGACGAGACCGCATAAAATTTCCTGTTATTAGCATTTTCCAGCAGAATGGCCGCATTCACATTTTGGACTGCGCATACGGCCATTCTGCCGGAAATTTTTGTATTCAAGGCAATTTAAGCACTTTTTTATGCAATAGTTGTATTAAGTCGAATACTGCTTACACAAATTATTCTGCCAAACCCCGTTGGTGGTCATGATCCTGCTCGAAGCACAGTCCACATGGACGATCAACGTCCTTGTACGCATCCTGATGTACCTGACCAACACATGGCAGGAATTCATCGAAAGCCATAAGCTGAACGTCTATAGCAGCCAGCGGATCGAGCTTCCGAAGCCCGAGCTGTACGTGATCTACACCGGAGAACGCAAAACGCAGCCGGAATGGCTCTCTTTGGCCGACGAATTTTTTGCAGGGGACAATACCTTTTTGGATGTTAAGGTCAAAGTGATTTATGACGGCGAAGAAGGCGATATCATCCATCAGTATGTCGCGTTCACAAAGATATATGACGAGCAGATCGCCCGCTATGGCCGGACGCGGCAGGCCGTGCTGGAAGCGATCCGGATCTGTAAAGATTCCGATGTGTTGAAGGATTATCTGGAAAGCCGCGAAAAGGAGGTTATTGATATCATGACGACATTGTTTGATCAGGAATATGCCGTTGATCGGTATGGCGAAGAGATGCGCGCCGAAGGACGAGCTGAAGGGCGCGTCGAAGGAGAGGTCATAGACGTGTTAAAGCAATCGAAAGCAACCGCCTTGCAAATGAAGAAAAAAAGGGCTCTCGGAAGAGTTCATTGCCGAAGTCCACAATGTCGGCCTTCAGACCGTGCGTCAATGGCTTTCGGAAGCCCCGAAGGAGCCGTTAAACTAAAGCCATTTATCATTCGATCGGGATACCCCGTTGATCGTTCCATCCCTCATCCGTTTACCACTTTCGCTGGAGCCGTCTGACTTCTCACAAACGTATATTGCGCTCAGCATATTGCTCTTGCAGTATGCTGAGCACAGTCAGCGTCGCCCCACAGGGGGCGTTCCCCTTTTTTGCCTACATTTTAAACTTTGTGCATTATTTGTATTTACACACTTATTTGACCCTCCTTAATTGCTATTGTGGAAATTGCGCTAAATCGAAAGGACCTTCCCGTTTGCAGGAAGGTCCTTTTGTCTTGTGGGGTCGTTTTTTAACAACCCCTTTTGAGTACATTCTTAGCCGTTGGCTTTCTTTAGCTCATGCCTGCCAGCGTTTGGCAGAACCGCATCAAAATCGACGCCGCTTCCGCGCGCGTTGCGCCGCCCGCCGGGTTTAATAAGCCCCGGTTCGTGCCCGAGATCAAGCCCTGGCCAACCGCCCAACGCATGGAGTCCGCCGCATACTTCGATACGCTCGCCGCGTCTCCAAACTGGCCCAGCTCCGCCGTCGCCGACGTACTATATCCGCGATACTGCGCATATCGGTACAGGATCGCCGCAAGCTGTTCCCGCGTGATGCCGTCATTCGGCTGGAAGTTCCCCGTCGAATAACCGCTTACGATCCCATTCGCTGCCGCCCACGAAACCGCAGCCGTATAATACTGCCCCGCCGGTACGTCCGGGAACTGGCTGGCTCCCGCCGTCGGCGAGCCTTCCAAACGGTACAGGATCGATACGATCATTGCCCGGTTCGTCGGCAGGTTCGGCGAAAATGCATTCGCTGACGTTCCCGCCATCATGCCGTTCCGATAAACGAATTCCGCCGCGCTGTAATACCATTCCGTGGCCGGTACGTCGGTGAACGGCATTGCCGCCGGTTGGAAATCTGCATTCCCGTCCGCCGGGACAAACACCGCTTCGATCGTCGGTTTGCCATCCGGCATAACGAAGCTATATTCCCCGTCGCCCAGATCGCGGAGCGTGATTTCCTTGCCGTCTTCATCCTTGACGGTCAGCGACGAAAGGACATATCCTGCATCCGGCTTGACCGTAATCGTGACCCGATCCCCCGCCTTCGCCGTTGTCGAAGACAGGCTCACCGAACCGTTCCCTGTTTCAGATACACTGATCCGGTTCCCTTCCGAAGTGGCCGGGACGATCGCACTGCCTGAGCCGCCCGAACTGCCCGTGTTCCCGCCGGTATTGCCGGTATTGCCCGGATCGCTGGATGCGGTCTGCTTTGTCACGGGGACGTTAAGGAAATAGCCTTCCTTGTCCGCTCCCTCCAGCGGGCGAAGTTTTTCATCCAGCAGCTTCAAGCTGCCGGTCGCTTCAAAGGTACCCGCCTGACCATTGGGGAAAAATAAGGTGCCCAGAAATGCCGTGCTGCCTGTGTTCAGGTCGCTGTAACGGTCCATATACAGCGTGACATCATAAACTTCTTGTGTATCCTTCGCATTAGAATTCAGTCGGATTTCGGTGTTGCTCAGGGACTCCGCCAGCTCAAACCGCTCCGGACTGCTGCCCTTGATCGTTAACTCAATCTGAACCGCATGGATATGGTCGGCATCGGCCGGAATACCAGTGACCGTGATCTCCGCACAATTGCCGAAGCTGTCATATTCGATCGACGGTGTTGATGCCGCGCTTACCGCGGGGAGCGTGCCGCAAAGCACGCCCACCGCTAACGCAGCCGAAACGCTCCGTTTCCAATTTAATCTCATGGCGTTACCTCCCCGCTCAGTTCAATGTAGGGAAGCTCGTCGCCGCCCGGTGTATCGATCCAAAGAGTTGTTGCCGTTTCACGGCTGCTGTCGGTCGTGTCCGGCATATCCGTGCGTACCATGATCGCGCGCACGCGGCTGGGCAACAGGTTCACGCCGTCACAGTGAGACGCTTTTTCATCCCCAATGGGCGTTTGCAGATCCTGTTCCTTTTCCACGTTCAATACGAAAATGAAGATGCCGTCGCTGATGTCGCTGACCTCTCCGTCCTCGGGAATCTCCGCGAATAGATACATTTTGCCGTCCAAGTCGCGCCGGGTCGTCTCGGTCTGCACCTCGCCAGCTTCATTGTTATAGGTGCGGACAAATTCGCCCTGAATGGTCGGATAGTTATAGACCGGGTCGCCGCGGTAAGTACCGACCACAACGATCGAACCCGCCTTGATCTCGTCATAATCGTTTTTCAGGATGCCCGCTACCGCGTCGTTGATTCCAAGCTCCACTTCATCTCCGGCGTAGCTGACGATTTGGATCTGGTCATTCGTGACATCGTTCGGAATGCCTTCGATCTTCAGCTTCAGCGCGTCATACGTCCATATACGGGTATCCGTATTGTCAACGCTTGGCTTGTTGAAATAGGTCAGGAAATTGCTGGTACCCGCCGCAAGGTTTGCACTGAAATCCGCTTTCCGTGCAACGACTTCCCTTTCCGTCCCGGTTTCATTGTCTTTGACGGTGGCAGTCACGGTATATGCGCCCGTTGTCGGAATCGCACCTGTACCGCTGGCCAGCTTGAGACCGGAAACGGTTGTTTCCGCCTTGAATTCCACTGTGACAGTGCCGTTTTCGTCACGAGTGATCGTGTACTGATCCGTGCCTACGGTCATATCATAGGCAATCCGGATCTGCTCCGGCTGCGACTTTGCCGAGCAAATCTTGTTGCCCTGCATGTCGTATGCTACGACTTCATACTCGTAAGTGGTGTGATTGGCTGAACCAATGTGGTCGGTATAGGTCAGCACGCCATCCTTCATATTCGCCTGAACGGCAAAGTCAAGCCCTGCGTCGTTCCGGCGGATCTCATATCCTTGGACATCACCTGTGATGGTCGGCCTAATGGTCAGGATCACGTCTTTACCGGTCTTTTCATCCACCACTGCGCTTACGATCATATTGCCCGAGGCCGTTGTTCCAGTACCCGTCAGACGGTCGCGGCGGCTCTGGTCGCTCAAATACCAGATCGCACGGTTTTCAGTTTCAAGCGTTTTCAGCTCGGTCTTGACCGCCTCGCTCAGCGTCATGCCCCAGTGCTCAAAGAAGTCCGTCAGGTTCTTACCCGCCGTCTTGGATGCGATCACTGCAATCTTTTCATCGGTCGTAGTGGCCGGGCCAAAGTCATTGCCGCTCTTCCACTTCGTAAAGAACTGGTTAAAGAAGTCCATTTTGCCGTTGTCGTAGGCCAGGTGCAGCTGCCAGTACATGCCCAGCTGGACGAATACATCGTTTGATGCGCCCGGGTATCCGCGCGAAACCTTCGTAAAGATCGCAGGATATTTGCCGCTGGCTTCCAGACGCGATTGCAGGGTGTTCTTCTTGCCGTCGTAGGTCTGCACCATCAGGGAGTAGATGTTGTTCGAAATCTCCGCCCTGCCGATCTTATCCATGTTATGCCCGATCTCGTGCGCAATGCCCCAGCCGAACAGGCCGTTATAAGTCGCACTTGCTTCAAGCCCGCCATCCGGTACCGGCGTGCCGCTTACCATGCCCGGGCAGGAGCCTGCGCCAATGCCGACATGGTTGCCCGCCGCATACATGAACGCGCCTTCAAACATCTGCATGCAGCGGATGTTTTGGCGGTACGCCATTTTCAGACTGTCCTCGCGCACGGCTGTAATGCCCTGCGTGGTCTTGCAAATGTACAGGATATCCTCCCATGCAAGGATCGTGTTTCGGAGCTGACCCGCCGTCTTCCCATTGACCGAGGTCGCCGGGATCGACAACAGCACCGAAGGCGTGGAAATCTCGGTCACGTTCTTCGGATTGGTCGCCGCTGCGCCGCTCAACGTCTGCGCGGTGATGTAGCTGCTCAGTTCCGCGACATATTTATCGATCGCCTCGTTCCGATCCGCTTCAGCCATCGTATACCAGTTCACGACATCCAAAACCGGGATATCGGTTGCACGGCGGACGTGCAGTTTGATATCGGCCGCATTTGGGGTGGAACAGGTATAATACAGGCTGCCGCCGCTGTTCGACGCCTGCGAACCGATTTTCGGGATCGTCAGTACGTTGCGCCCGGAGGTCAGCGTGCCCAGCGACGCCTGCCATGCGTTGGCTTCCGCGTTCACCTGCGAGGCATAAACGTTCACCGTTTCGCCCGCCGGGATCTCTGCATAAATCGAGATCGTTTGTCCCGCGTTCGCCGATACGCCCAGCGGCTGCAAGAGACTGCCGCCCTGACCAAAGTTCTGCGTGCCCGAGGTCGTGTGCAGCCCGGCCAGCACGACGCCGTCCGTTTCCTGACCGTTAAGCAGGCGGCGCGCAAGCGCAAGCTCGTCTTTATGCGCGTCGGGATACAGGTAATAATCCGAATGCTCGTCCAGCAGCGCTTCGATCGCCGCAATGTCGGATTCCTGTACGTCTGCCTTCAACGCCGTGAACGTCTCATCCGTAAACAGGCCGTCGATCAGCGTCGGCACGTCGGTTTCCGGATCGTATTCCAGGAACATCAATTCGGACAGGCTCACGCGGTTATAACCGGCCTGCTCGACCGCGACCTGAATTTTCGTGATCCCTTCCAATGGGCCGAACGGCAGCACCGCAAAGTGGCTCGTCGAGGGATTGCCGCGGACGGACGGCCAGGTCTGCATGGCGCTGCTGTCGCCCGTCGCGCCGTCGTCCCGGCCACCGCCGATCGGGTCCGGTACGATCAGTGCGCCGTCCAGGCCGCCGTGCGCCGCGTCTGTCCAGACACGGACGCTGTAGGCGCGCAGCCACTTGGAATAATCGCCGTCCAGACGCGGTACCCAAATCGCCGCGCTCAGGCTGACCGGCTCGGTGAAGGTACATTCGACATGCTCATTGCCCCACCAGTTCTTTGTCGTCCAGCTCGTCCGGTAGTCGTTGTCAATCAGCTGGTTCGCGTTAAAGGTCGCGCTGATGCTTGGATCGACATTCGACGGGTCGAGCAGACGGATGCTTGCAATTTTGCTGCGGTCGAGCAGCGCCTCGTCGTTCGGGATGCCCTCCGGCTTTTCGTAATCGACTGCCTTCGGCATGCCTGAGACGATGTTCGACGCAGGGCCTTCGCCGATGTCGTTCGTCCCCGTGACATAAATATAATACGTCGTGTTGTTCGTCAGACCGGTGATGCTCGTGTTGGTATTGGTCAAGCCGGATGCCGCACACGTCCAAGACTTCAGATCCTTTTTTTCATCCGTGGAGTAGTACACGCTGTAAGTGCTGGCGTTTTTCCCCGCCTTCCAGGCTACGTCCAGCTGCGCGTCCCGCGCGGTGACGGTGACCATGTTGATCATCGCCGGAATCTGGTTCGCCTTCGGCGTTGCCCTGATCTCCGACGACTGGCCGCGCCATGTAATCACGTCAGCCGCGGTGGTGCTCACCGGCGTGACAATAAAGGTGTATTCCTTGTTGTTCGTCAGTCCGGAAAGCGCCAGCGAGGAGTCGTCTTCGATCTGTGTCTTCGACTCGTCTTCGCCCTTCTCCGTCATATAATATTTGACTTCATAGCCCGTGATGTTCGGCAGCGAACCCCACTTCAAGACAACCGATTCATGCCCCGGTTCAGCGGCCAGATTCTGCACCTTGACATATTTCGGCGCCGGGTTCTCCGGGATAATATCTTTCAGGAATTCAATCGCTGCAACGCTGGCATATTCGCCATTCTCAGTTCTGGTGACGGTGATCGTTACCTTCTTCACCGCGACCCGTTTTCCAAGGTCGATCCGGATCGTCGCATGGCTATCGTCGCCGCTTGCGTCCAGCAGCATGATCCCTTCCGGAATGCCGTTTGTGAACGGGATCGTTTCTGTCTGATCCTTGCCCGCTTCATCAACATAGACAACCTCGGCAGTGCCGTCGAGGATCTTGCCATCGGCCGAAGACGTGACGATTTCGATGTATTCCGCTTGAACTGCTTTGTTATTATCTGGTGCAGCGGTAAACTTCGGGTCGCCCTTCGTATTGCTGAACTTCGTAAAGCCGCCTTCGGGAGATACCGCAATCGTTCCTGGCTCTGTCGTCACTTTCGGCTGCTCGATCGACAGGCGGAATGCTGGCTCTGTTTCCTGGCTCTCCACAAAATCGGCAATCGCTGTTATGCCGTGATCGACGTAGGCAAAGTCCGTAACGTCGATTTGGCCGTCGCCGTCAAGGTCATATGTTGCCGTATCTTTCGACCCTGACCGAATCGCTTTATCAATCAAATCGCGGTCGTCTGTGGCGACCTCGCCGTCCCCGTTCACGTCGCCGAGCGTAAAGCTGGCGTCGCCAGTGCCTATGGCTATGTATTGGGATGCGTCGGTCAAATCCAACTCGGTTTCATAGGTTGTATAACCGGTACCCGTCAGTTTGAGCGTGTACTTCGTTTTGTCCAAACCGTCAAAAGTTACGTCGATATATGTAACGCCCTTTTCGTCCTCGCGGCGCGAAAGTGTGTAGTCGTTTCCAGACGCATTTTTTGATAAATCGACTGTAACCGTTTTATCTTCGCCGGTTAATTCCGCAGTGACTTTGCGTGCCCGCAACGCCTCGTTGGTCTGCTGAAAGTCCAGACGGAGGGTCATTTCGATCCGCCTGTCCTGGTTCAAGTCCGGTACCGCGACGCCTTCGCCCACAGCGGTTTCCTGCGGCTCATCGTCGTCCTCCTCCGTCTCACCGTTCTTCTGCTCCGGCTCGCCGGTTTCCTGCTCCTGCTCGCCGTTGTCTCCTGCCTGCGGTTCGGCGGCAACGGCGGACAGCGTCGGTAAACGCAGCTGCACCCCGTTTTCTATTCCGTCCGGCGGCGCCTCTTCGATCAGCGCCGCGCTCTCCCGTGGCAGAGCCGACTGCCCGGTCTCGACCGCCTGCGCAGCAGGCGAGGCCAACAGGGACGCAGCCAGCAATACCGAGAGCATCCTGTAATGCACTACCATGTTTCAACTTCCTTTCCATCGTGACATACGGATAAAAACAGGGCCCTCCCCTTTCTGCAAAGCAGTCTTCCGGCTTTGCGCGGGGGGCCCAAAAACGTCCCGCCCCCCGCCGCTGGCAAGGGGCTACGCTGTTATTATAGCAGACCGGAGCAGGGGTTGACAAGCAGGATTTTCCCGGTTTGGCAAATTTTCATCAAAAAATGCCGTTGACGGGTTCCATAAAATCGAGTATACTGCAAAATGACAGAAAAATGTTGCGTTTTGAAACCGACGGCGAATCCGGAGGGTTCGGCTGCTCGCTTTCCTGTGCAGAAAAAGAGAGGACGGCGCGGGCGGGACGCGGTATACTACGTTTAAAGGAGCTGATCGTTATGGAATGGATCGACCGGTTAAATGCTTCCATTCAGTATTTGGAAGAAAACCTTGCCGGGGAGGTCGATTATCAGCGGGCGGCGCAGATCGCCTGCTGCTCGGTATACCATTATCAGCGGATGTTTGCCTATTTGGCAGGCGTGCCGCTGGCGGAATACCTGCGCCGACGGCGGATGTCGCTTGCCGCCGCAGAGTTAATGGGCGGGAATGCCAAAGTGGTCGACGTGGCACTGAAATACGGCTATTCCTCGCCGACCGCCTTCAATCGGACGTTTCAGCGGGTGCACGGCGCAACGCCTTCCGCAGTCCAGCGCGGCGCAGCCGCCGTGAAAGCCTATCCGCCGATCAGTTTCCAAATCACTGTACAAGGAGTGGTGGAAATGGAATACCGCATTGAAAAGCGGGACGCGTTCCGGGTGGTCGGCGTGACTGCGCCGATGGCGAAGGAGATCGAACAGAATTTCGAGACCGTGCCCCGGCTGTGGGCACAGGCCTCGACGGATGGGACATTGCCCAGGCTGGCGGCGCTGATGGACGGAAAGCCCAAAGGGGTTCTCGGTATCTGTACGTGTTATGGCGAGGAGGATTGGTATTATGGCATTGCCGCGGCCAGCTCGCAGGAGCCGCCCGAAGGGATGAAGGCATGGATCGTGCCCGCGTTTACATGGGCGGTCTTCGCTGGGGAAGGGCCGTGCCCGCAGAGCATTCAGGAGCTGGAGCAGCGGATCGTGCGCGAATGGCTGCCGACTTCCGGCTATCAATATGACGATGGGCCGGATGTTGAGGTTTACCTGTCGCCGAATCCGGCGGACGCCCGGTTTGAGGTTTGGATACCAGTGGTGAAAATCTAACCGAGATGGTTTGAGCCGCTTCGGAGCGGACAGCGCCCGGAAACCGGCTGGCGTCGTTGTGCCAGACGGTTTCCGGGCGGTTCCGTATAAACGGGGGCCACGGGTGTTTGCCGGGCGTTGCCAGGCGAACAGGCGCCAAAAACCCGCTGAAGTCGTTCTTTCAGCGGGTTTTTGGCGCGGGCA
>CAJUGU010000139.1 GCA_910586105.1 uncultured Eubacteriales bacterium
TTGCTTCCATAATATCCGCTGTACTGGTGAAATTTTGGCTTGCAACGTATTCTTTCAATAAATTCTGTGGCGCTGACTGCATGGTTTTTCGGCTCCTTCTCGTATTGGTTCTTATTCCAATTCTTGACTCTGTCGTGCTTTTCCATACTGTCTAATCTTGTCGTTTACACAGAATTTTCAGCGGTCTCTTTTAAAGAATACCTGGAAACCGTCCTCCTACCGTCGCTTCATGAGGGTGACTATGTCATTATGGACAATCTCAGAACGCATCATTGCAATTTTATAGGCGAACTGATTCGGGCAAAAGGTGCAATACCTCTATATCTGCCGCCGTATAGCCCAGATCTGAATCCCATTGAGAAGATGTGGGCAAAGATGAAATCCATCCTGTGTAAATGGCGTATTCGCATCAAGGATAAGCTGATTCCCGCGATTCTTCAGGCTCTTAACCTGGTTACTTCATCTGATTGTCAAGGTTGGTTTACCTGCGCCGGATACCGAATACCTTTTCACCGATTGCTCTAATATAACTTGGTGCGACTTTTCCGCACTCTGGGCTGCCGCTTTTCCGCAGTCTTGGCCACTGAAAAGCTGCGGCCTGGGGGAAGGCTCCGGCGCGGGTTCTGGCGGCGGGAGAGGGACGGCGCGGGTGGTGAACCGCTTGACATAGATTTTTGTGGGGCGGCCCTGCCCCCTGCCGGACACGTTCAATCAGGCCAAAACCATTTTTTCCGTTGTCCAGCTCCACCAGCATCCTTGTGGCCTTGTCGTGGCCGCAGTTCAGGTCCTCCTGTATCTCGTCCAGCGTGTAGCAGAAATAAACACACCCCTGTTCATCGTACCAGCCATTCTTGGCCGGCAGGCTCATGCGGTTCAGCAGCAGGCCATACAACAGCTTGGCGCCCATGGGCAGGCGTTTGAACCGCTCCCCGGTGACAAGCTGGCGGGGAATACGGTAGAAAGAAAACTGATTGCTCTCGTCTCCGTAGTAATAGTCAGAGAATGTCTCTGCGGCCATGTTCCGGCCCTCCTTTCCTGGCAATAAAAAAGGCGCTCCTTTCGGAACGCCTTTCATTTGGGCTTTCGCCCATATTTTCCTTTTTTCAATACTATTTTCAATTTTGTTTCCGCCAATGCTGGGAAACGTACCAATCAACACCGAATTAGAGGGTATCTGTATAGACAGCCATATTGCGGAACACTATAAACGAATTTTCCTGGCCGCCATACGTCACCATCCCCTGTTCTCTGATTTTTTCCACTAAAACCGTTCTCTTTTCGCTATCATTTTTTATCATAAAACCGTTTTGTTCGGTATCGCATAGTTGATATCCGAGAAGCGGATGGTCTTGGAGAATTTGCTCCCGAACTGAAAAATCCCATCCGGCCAGAGGCGGCGGATGGGGATGGCGTCCTGCACGGACTTGGGAAGGACAAAGCCCTCCCGATCCTGCTTCAGCGCATTTTGTAAGGTTTTAATCAAGCCGTAAAGCCTCCTTTACTGTGGAATGCTCCATCGCCTGGGCATACAGATTTTCCGCCCGGAACACCAGCTTTCTGGGGTACAGCAGCTCCGAGCGGATGACGGCGAGGAGAAATTTCTCAAAGGTCATGCCGTTGTAAGTGAAAAAGCCACAGAGGGCGAAGGGGAACGCTGCCAGGACGCAGATCCAGCCGATCTCCTCGCTGCCCTCGTCGGAAGAAATTCCGTTCTGCTCCGTCCCCGCCTGCGGCGAGGACTGCGCCCACTCCATTCCTTCCTCCTCTCCCCACAAAATCTGCCGATTTTGCGGGGGCCCAAACTGCGCAGGCCGAAGTACAACCCCACCGCCACCAGAACGGCCAGCAGGGCGAACAGGAACTGCCACAGGGACAGCCCGAAGAACAGGCTCTGCTGATAGTCCCGGACTTCTTTGTTGATGCGGACTTCTATGGGTATCACCTTCCTTATTTGAGTTAATAGCGCAAGTTGATTCTTACAGTTGCTCGTGTTATAATCAGACTATCTCAATAAACTTTGCGGAGAAATGCCATGAAAATATATGAAGTAAGTGATCGGACCCCAGCTCTGATCCAGCAGTTGCTGGAGGTCTGGGATTCTGCTGTAAAAGCAACACATCTATTCCTGTCAGACGATGAAATTACCAACATTAAAAAATATGTCCCGCAGGCAATCAGGGATATTCCGCATTTGGTCATTGCCGAAGATGAAGATAAACTTCCTGCTGCATTCATGGGCGTCGATGAGGAAAAACTTGAAATGCTTTTTGTTTCCAATATGCAACGGGGTTTGGGGATTGGAAAAAGGCTGATTCAGCATGGTACAGCGGCTTATTCTATCAGCGAAGTTGCTGTGAATGAACAAAATCCGCTTGCCAAAGGATTTTATGAACATATGGGATTTCAAGTCTATAAGAGAACCGATTTTGATGAACAGGGCGCTCCTTATCCCCTTCTGTACATGAAGAGAGTCCCACAATAATTGATTTTTGAAAAGCCAGTTAATCGGCAGACAGACCGTTGCAAAGCGTGCTTGCCTATGGTAAGATGCCACAAACCAGAAAGGGGAGGCTGTGGCAATGATGATTATGATTTTAGGTGTAGGGCTGTTTCTGCTGCCATCCTGTTCCGTCTGGCATTGAAGCTTCGGTTGGGCATCCCCATGCTCTACGCAGTCCTGATGCTCACCGCGTTCCACGGCTGGTATCAGGCCCACACGGCCCTGGCGGACGGCATCTTTTTCGCCCTGGTCGGCCTCGCCGCCCTGTCCTGGGTGGTGACGCTGCTCCGCCGCCTCTGGGATCTGCTGGAGGACTGGCGGGAGGAGCGGGCGATGGCGGAGCTGCTGGCCTACCGCGTCCGGCAGGCCAGGGCCGCCGGCGAGTACGACATCGACACCGAGGGCCTCTGGTGACTGTTACCCCAGCCCCATCAGCTCCCGGATCAGCCTATCGCTCATTTTGATGCAGCCCACCAAGACAAGCATATTGAAGATCACCTCGCCTACATAGTTCCACACGATGGTCGCCGCCGCCAGGGTATCGTCCTCAATGGCGGGCGGCGCGGATGCGAAGGCCGAGAAGATCACATAGGTCAAAACGATCACACAGCCCTCCAGGCAGATGGCGGCATAGCTTTTCAAAAAGGCGATGCCAATGCTGCTGGAGGGCTGTCCCGCAAAGCTGGACATGGGGATGGGCGCGATTGCAGTTGCCATGTACAGCTTGAAAAAGCGGCTGTAAACCGTCAAGATCATCACCAGGGACAGCACCCAGATAAACAGCGATCCCAACAGGGTGATAGCCCACAGGGACATGCTCTCCAGAAAGCCCACGTCCTCAATGACAGAGACCATCTCGCTGGGCAGTGTGGTGGCGGTCAGGCTGTTCGGGCTCATGCCAAACAGTGCAATACGCTCCGACCGGATCAGCAGATCAACAACGCGGTCAACCGTATGCGGAGCCGTCAGGCCGGCGGTGTCCATCAGGCTTTCCATTTGCAGGCTGCACATCATATTGATGATATCCTTCGTCGAGCTGCCCGCACGGAACGGGATGTTCGGGTCGACGTCGGAATAATGGGGCTCCTGATAGTGCTGTTCGCTCGCGAACACCTTTGCAAAATCCTTCCAGCCCGCGAATCCCAGCGTCTTCGCGAACCGCACCAGCGCCGACTTGGACGTATACGTTTCTTCGGCGATCTGTTGGCTCGTAAATTCGCATAAACGGCTTTTTTCTGCAACACGAATTCGCCGATCGCCCGTTTGGAGCCGCCCCCCCCCGCCAAGGGTCCGTTCTTCGACCCGCTGCGCCAGCGTCATAAATCCCACCTCGCTTTTTGTTCTCCCTTTTATTGGAAGGTAAATGGGGACGGATGTCCAATGCCTTCCGTGAATGGCGCGCCATGCAAAGCAGGCATGGTATGCCATTCCAAACAGGTATTTTACATCCCTGCGGTTTTTCGTTACAATAGACGCATCGCGAAAGGGGGCGGGCCTTATGCAAAACAACGGCGGGCCGTTTTCCGACAGGGCGCTGCGGGATATGATCGCGCCGCTTTTGCTCGAGCAGCTTCTGATGATGCTGGTCGGCATCGCGGATACGTTCGTGATCAGCAGCGCCGGGGAAGCGGCGGTCTCCGGCGTTTCGCTGGTCAACCAATTCAATACCATCTTTATTTATTTGTTCACCGCGCTTTCCTCCGGCGGCGCGGTCATCATCAGCCAATACATCGGCAGCCGGAAATATGACAGCGCCGGAAGATCCGCCAGCCAGCTGCCGCTGTTCTCCACCGTATTCTCCGCGATCGTTTCCGTCCTGGTGCCGCGGGGAAATGCGCCTATGCTGCGGCTGCTGTTTGGGCGGGTCGAAGACGACGTGATGCAGGCGTGCGTCACCTATCTGCGGATCTCCGCGTATTCCTTCCCGGCGCTTGCGGTTTACAATTCCGGCGCGGCAGTCTGCCGCAGCCTTGGGCAGACCGACCGGACGATGTACATTTCGGCGCTGGCCAACCTTGTCAACGTGGCCGGCAACCTGATCGGCGTATACGTCCTGAATGCCGGTGTGGCAGGCATCGCCTACCCTTCCCTGCTTGCAAGGCTGTTTTCCGCCGCCGCAGTCACGCTGCTATGCCTCCGGAAAGAAAACCCGGTCGCATACCGCGCCCGCTGGGTTTTCTGCCGCGACAGGGATCTGCTGCAGCGGATCCTGAAAATTGCCGTTCCAAATGGCGTGGAAAACGGGATCTTCCAGCTGGTAAAGGTCGCGCTGACCAGCATCACCGCATTGTTTGGGACCTATCAGATCGCCGCCAACAGCGTTGCACAAAGCATCTGGTCGCTGGCGGCGCTGGCCGGGGTTGCGGGGCCGGTTTTTATTACCGTGATCGGACAGTGTATGGGCAGCCATGACGCCGAAGCGGCCGACCGCTATTTTAAGCGGCTGCTGCACATTACATTCCGGCTCTCGGCCGCGTGGAATCTGGCGGCGTTCCTGCTGACGCTGGTACTCCCGCGGTTCTATGCGCTCACACTCGAAACAAAGCAGCTCGTTATCCGGCTGGTTTTGCTGCATAATCTGTTTAACGCCGCAGCATTCCCGCTTTCCGGCGCGCTCAGCAATGGATTACGGGCGGCAGGCGATGTGAAATTTACGATGTACGTTTCTCTCGCGTCCACGATCTGCGGAAGGCTGCTGCTCTCCTATTTGCTGGGGATCCGGCTGTCAATGGGCGTGATGGGCGTTGCCGCTGCGATGATCTGCGACTGGAGCATCCGCGCGGCGATCTTCTATCGTCGATGGAAGCCCGGCAAGTGGAAGGACTTTCAGATCATATAACATCTTATGCCTGCAACGGCGGGATATCCTGAATCAAAATATCCAGCTGAAACACCCCGTTTTGGCAGCTCCATGAAATCTGCCCATTCCACTTTTCGGCAAGCCGGCTACAGCTTTTCAGCCCGTAACCATGCGCGGCAGCATCCGTTTTGGTGCTCGCCGGGAACCGCTGCGCCGGATCCGGACGGTGCAGCGTCGGGTTTTTGACCTGGATCACGATCATCCGCGCCTGCTGAACGATTGCGCACGAAAGATAGGGGTTTTGTACGCCTTCCGTCCCCTCGGCTGCATTATCCAGCGCGATCGCAAGTATCATGCCCAGATCGGCCAGATCCATATGCTCACAGTGCAATGGATCCATGCGTAATTGAAAGTCCCCATGAAAAGCGGCCCTTTTTGCGGTCAGGACCGCATCGATCAACGGCGCCCCGCTGTCGATCGCATCCTCTGCGGATACCTCCGATCGATAACGGCGGACGTATGCAAGCGCCTTTTCCATTTCCCCCAATTTTAAATAGCTTTCGATGTTGAGCAGGATGTTCCGGACATCATGCCGGATCTCATAAACCTGGTGCATTTGCGCATACAAGGATTCATAATGCGAAAGCTGAAGCGTCAGCTGCTCTTCCAAAAACCCCGTTTTCAAAGAATCCCGCTGGGATTTTAACTGCTCCCGGAACAGGTCAAGCAGGATGGCTGCTGAAATCACCAGACATGCGATCACCAGCAGGGAATATACCAAATATTCCGAATCTCCAAAATTGACCAGCAGGTCGACCGCAAGGAGCATCAGGGTAAACACCATGAAAAAGATCCCCATGTGCAGCTTGCGCTGAACGGTTCGATAAAACCGTATCAGCTTCACGATCGCAAACAGCAGCAGGATTGCCAGCGCGCCGCTGGCGACGCAGGTAAGCAGCATATTGAATTGGCTGGACAAAACTGCGGCGAGGTCGATATCCAGTAAAAGCCGCAGCAATGTAAACAAAATGCCTTCGCTCAAAAAACCGGCGGAAAGGGATGCGGCACAAATCAAAACGCGGGTGTACAGCCCGCCGCGATAGCATTGCGTTATGACAATGCGCATCAATAAATTGATCGCCGTGTTCAAATTGGGGTCGTACACAAAACAAGGTTGCAGCACGGCGACCGCAACATAAATGAGGTGAAGCGCAAGAAATTTCCACCGTGATACATCCTTCTTCACCAGATAGGCGCTTGACAAATAATGCAGCCCGATCAGTTCGGAGCAGCAAACGATCAGATACCCCAGCAGCGGCATTGCAGCCTCCCCCCTTTTTTAATCCTATTTTATCATATTTTGAGGGATTTGCAAGAAACCGTTTTCCGGTTCGCGGGGACGCCACAAAAACGCTCGCCGCCACAGCCTTGGCCGCAGCAGCGAGCGTTTTCGATCCCCGTTGCCCATTTTTGGGGGTCAGCTTTCCATAAGCAGGTCATATAACCGGTTGATAACAGAAACCGCCTGTTCGATGGTATATGTATTTTTCGGAGCAAATACCCCATCCGACACCCCGTTCATAATGCCTGCATTTTGCATCGCATAGACCTGCGGCTTTGCCCAGCTGCCGATCGCCGCGTCATCCTGGTATGCGTTGTAGGCGGTTTCATCCAACCCCTGGAATAACGCGATGAAACGGCTCAGGATCGCGGCGGCCTCTTCGCGGGTGATGCAGCTGCGCGGACGGAATGCGCCGTCCTCATAGCCCGACACGACTTCCAATGCCGCGATCGCGCGCACATCCGCCGAATCGCAGTCGGTAAACGTCGGGGCGTTGTCCAAAGCCGGGGGTTCTTTCCCCAACGCGTGGTATACCTTCATCAGCAGGGCGCAAAATTCTTCGCGGAGAATATCCAACGTATAATATCCCGCAACGCTTTCCGGGATCAGTCCGCGCGATTTCGCCTGCTCGATCGCATCGCGCGCCCAGCCGCTGCTCTGCTCCGCCAGTTCGGACGGGCTTCCGGAAAGCGGAATTTCCGCGCCATCCTCGGCGATCCAGTAAAATTGGTTTCCCCGTTCTGCAAAAACACGGTTATTTGCTTCGTATTCTGAACGGTGCATATCCGTATAATCGTGCGCCCCGACCCATTCGCCTTTGCGGTCGATCAGGCCATAGGTGCTGCCGATCAATGAAACCGCGCGGGGCCCGGCAAATTCCTGTTTCGTGCTGCCCGTTCGGATCACGGCAACGCCATTCTGGAACGAAATAGGGTTCAGCCAAAGGTCTTCCGCGATGTAATCCAAAACCTTGCGGTATTGCGCGTCCAGCAGCGCCATTTGTACATACGAACCCGCTTCCTGATCCGCATATTCCGGCGCGGGCGAAGGCACGCGAACCGTGCGGTAAAGGGTGATATAACCTTCCGCGTCTACCGCGCCGACCCGGCCATCGAACGGCAGCGGTTGCGGGTCGATCGTCCCATCGGGCGAAGCCTCATAATAACGCCAGTCGTCCCCGTCTTCCCGGAGCAGGAAATAACGTCGGTCCGGTAACCGCAGGATCTGTTGATATTCGCAGGGGATCCGCCATTCCCCGGCTGTAAAATCAAAAACGCCATATGGAGATAAATACGTTCCGCTTCGCTCGAATAAAAGCTGCACAATGTACGTCGAACCGTCATTCTCGCCCCAATGCAGGGAGAACTCGCCGCAATCGATAAACTGCATTTCCGCAGGATCGATCCCATTTTCGGCCTTTTGCCGGACTTCGGCCGGGAGGTTCTGCAACAGCTCGGCAGCAGTGGGAATAGCAGGCGTATCCGCCGCGCCAGCCGAAACGCCAATCCAAAGCATTATGATCGATAGGATGGAACACAACCAATATTTTCGCATAATCGTACTCCCTTTCATGTTTACAGGATGTTTGAACGGTCATTCCCGACCGCTTGAACGGTTTATTGCCGGCCGTCTGAGCGGCCATCCCCGACCGCTTGAACGGTCATCGGGGATCGCTGCGCCGGATCGTATGGCCTTTTTTTATTATACCTGTTTTTTACAATTATCGCAATACCCTTCTTGTAGTCTTTTCTCCAGATCCTTCCAAAACAATGGTGGATTGGAGTTAGTCGCAGATCAAATCAAAAGCCCTGGGGCTGCAAACAAAAGGGCATTTGATCCGGAATCGTTTGAAACCGATTGACACGACCCGGCGCGAACCGCCCGGTCGATCCTATTTTGTTTTGAAACAGCAGACCGCCGTACAGTATGCCTTGTACGGCGGTCGATTTTTAAATATGCGGAATATTGACATTTGCAGTTCCTTCCCAGCACTTTATCCGCGATTCGGCCCCCAGTCTAGCATGTCCCCCAACACATACAGGGTATCGTCCGCCGTAAAATGAATCGATTCCAACATCGTCCGATATTTATCATAACAGCCGTGGATATCCGACATCACAAATGTTATCGTGGTCGACGATCCCGCAGCCAGTCAACTGGCGTTTAAAAATCCATCGGTTTTATAGGCGGAATCGTCCTTAAAGCGTAAGCGCTCGGGATCTCATAGATCCATTGCCCCGGTTCTTCTTCAAAGCCGCGTTCATATTATTTCGCGTTTTTGTCCGATTTTATCATTTTTTGCGTTATGTACATTGCTTTTGGACTCGCGCGCTGGCAATGTACAGCGATATCTCTTTCGGGATATACTGCACGCTTGTTGGGGGTCTCGCCTCCGGTTTGGTCAGCGCTTCTGCCTTCGGC
>CAJUGU010000140.1 GCA_910586105.1 uncultured Eubacteriales bacterium
AGCCCGCCGCCGCCCGCGCAGGACGCCCTCCGGCGAGGAGCCGGGCGCAGGGCAGAGCCGCCGCCGTCCGCACAGGACGCCCTCCCCCGGCGCGGGGAAGCTCCGGTGAGGGCAGTGTGCTCCGATTTGTGGGGGAAAGCGCCTTCCTTTTGGAGGATTTGCCCGGTTTGTTGATTTTTTGTGCCGGATTCTTTATGCCCCGCTTTGCGTTTTGTCTGTTGTTTTGGAACGGGCACGCGAATTTTTTTATGCAAAATACCATGGAATCCATGCAAGAATCATTGACAAATCGCCCAAAACGTTTATAATAGTGATTAGACATGCTACCAAGTAAGGTGTGTCCTAAATACAATTCGCTTTTTCGGCGGTTGCCCCCCGCTTCCCAGCGCTCCGCTGGCGCGGTTGCGTCCGTCCAGATCCCTGAATGGCTTTTGCCGGGCTCCACGTTTTGGGGGTGGCGTCCGGAATGCTGTTTTGTGCGTTTGTACACGCCATTTCCGCCGAAAAGCGGGCGCTTTCGCTCGTATTTACAAACATCTGACAATTCATTTTTGGGAGGTTTAATGGCATGGATTTTAGGCTGACAAAAGAACAGGCAATGATGCAGAAGCTCTGCCGTGAGTTCGCGGTGAACGAGATCGAGCCCATTGCAGCAGACACCGACGCTACCGAGCAGTATCCGTGGGATCTGGTGCACAAGCTCCAGAAGTACGGCCTGCTGGGCATCCAGTTCCCCAAGGAACTCGGCGGCTCCGGCGGCGATACGATCTGCTACACGATCGCGATCGAAGAGGCGTCCCGCTTCTGCGGTACCACCGGCTGTATCCTTTCCTCGCACGCTACCCTGTGCGCTTGGCCGATCTTTAAGTACGGTACCCCCGAGCAGAAGGAAAAGTGGCTCCGCCCCCTGATCTCCGGTCAGAAAATGGGCGCGTTCGGCCTCACCGAGCCGAATGCCGGCACCGACTCCGCCGCTCAGCAGACCATCGCGGAAAAGCAGGAGGACGGTTCCTACATCATCAACGGCTCCAAGGTCTTCATCACCGGCGCCGGCTGCGCTGAAACCTATATCGTTTTCGCCATGACCGACAAGAAGCTCGGCAACAAGGGCATCTCCGCCTTCATCATGGACATCAACGACCCCGGCTTCTCCATCGGTAAGATCGAGCATAAAATGGGCATCCGCGGCTCCCAGACCGGCGAGCTGATCTTCGAGAACGTCCATCTTCCCGCCGACCGCCTCCTCGGTAAGGAGAACGGCGGCTTCAAGATCGCTATGACCACCCTCGACGGCGGCCGTATCGGCATCGCTTCTCAGGCCCTCGGCATCGCGCAGGGCGCCCTCGATCAGGCGATCGCTTACATGAAGGAACGCGTTCAGTTCCGTAAGCCCCTTTCCGCTTTCCAGGGCCTCCAGTGGATGGTCGCCGATATGGAAACCAATATCGAAGCCGCCCGCCTGCTCGTCCGCCGCGCCGCTTTCAATAAGGACCATGGCCTCCCCTACACCAAGGAAGCCGCTATGGCGAAGCTGTTCGCAGCCGAGACCGCTATGGACGTTACCACCAAGTGCGTGCAGATCTTCGGCGGCTACGGCTATACCCGTGAATATCCGGTCGAGCGCATGATGCGCGACGCCAAGATCACCGAGATCTATGAAGGCACTTCGCAGGTCCAGAGAATGGTCATCGCCGGCCAGCTGCTGAGATAATTTGACAAGGGAGGATTTCTGAAGCTATGAAAGTTATCGTATGTGTAAAGCAGGTTCCCGACACTTCCGGTAAGGTCGCCGTTAATCCGGACGGCACCCTGAACCGTGCATCTATGGCAACCATCATCAACCCCGACGACAAGAACGCCGTCGAGGCCGCGCTGACCCTGAAGGACAACACCGGCTGCAAGGTCGTCGTCGTTACCATGGGCCCCCCTCCGGCAGAAGGCATGCTGCGTGAGCTGCTCGCAATGGGCGCAGACGAAGCCGTGCTGGTTTCCGGCCGCGAGTTCGGCGGTTCCGATACCTTCGCGACTTCCCAGATCCTGGCCGCAGCCGTCAAGAAGATCGGCGTGGACGCCGACGATATCGTGATGTGCGGCCGTCAGGCGATCGACGGCGACACCGCGCAGGTCGGCCCGCAGATCGCGGAAAAGCTCGGCATCCCGCAGATCACCTATGTTGCCGACCTCAAGGTCGAAGGCAACAAGGTCACCTGCAAGCGCATGCTCGAGGACGGCTACATGACCATCGAGACCCAGACCCCGTGCCTCCTGACCGCAATCAAGGAACTGAACACCCCCCGTTACATGACCGTCGGCGGCATTTTCGACTGCTACAATAAGCCCCTCGCCGTTTACGACTACGAGGCGCTGAAGGACGATCCGCTGATCGAAGTGGACACCATCGGCCTGAAGGGCTCCCCCACGAACATCTACGCATCGTTCACTCCCCCGCAGAAGGGCGCCGGCACGATGCTCGAAGGCGCCGACAAGGGCACCTGCGAGAAGCTGACCTCTATCCTGCTCGAGAAGCACATCATCTGAGTCGAAAGGAGCTAATACGAACATGTTTGATAATAGAAAAATTGAAGATTTCAAGGGCGTATGGGTCTTCTGTGAACAGCGCCAGGGTGTGCTTCAGAACACAGCGCTTGAGCTGATCTCCGAAGGCCGGAAGCTGGCGGACGAGCTTGGCGTAGAGCTGTGCGGCCTGCTGCTGGGCGACAACGTCGACGGCCTCGCAAAGGAAATCGGCGGGCACGGCGCAGACAAGGTACTGGTGTGCAACTCCCCGCTGCTGGCCAAGTATACAACCGATGCGTATGCAAAGGTCATCGTTGACGTGATCAAGGACAAGAAGCCGGAGATCTTCCTGATCGGCGCGACCAACATCGGCCGCGACCTCGGCCCGCGTCTCGCCGCCCGTCTCGGCACCGGCCTGACCGCGGACTGCACCAAGCTCGAGATCGGCTACTCCCGTACCGACAACGAGCACAAGATCATCCTTCAGACCCGCCCGGCATTCGGCGGCCACCTGATGGCGACCATCATCTGCCCGCGCTTCCGCCCGCAGATGTCGACCGTCCGTCCCGGCGTTATGAAGAAGAGCGCGTTCGATCAGGCAAAGGCTGACGCGGTCGTTGTGGAGAAGCCCGCGTTCGAGCTGTCCGAGGCTGATATCAAGACCAACGTTGTCGAGATCGTCAAGGCTGCGAAGGAACTGGTCAACCTCTCCGAGGCCGGCGTGATTGTATCCGTAGGCCGCGGCATTTCCTCCGACGTGGAGAAGGGCCTTGCGCTGGCAAAGGAACTGGCAGACGAGCTGGGCGGCGTCGTTGGCGCTTCCCGTGCGGCGGTTGACTCCGGCTGGATCGCCGCCGATCATCAGGTCGGCCAGACCGGCCAGACCGTCCGCCCACAGCTGTATGTTGCGCTTGGCATTTCCGGCGCGATCCAGCATAAGGCCGGCATGCAGGATTCCGAGTGCATCGTTGCGATCAACAAGAACGATTCCGCAGCGATCTTTGAGGTCGCTGACTACGGTATCTGCGGCGACCTGTTCAAGGTCGTTCCGATGCTGATCGAGGAAGTTAAGGCTGCAAAGGCTGCAAAGTAATCCATAAAAAACCTGCCTTTTGGCAGGGCATAAAGCAAGCCATATCAGGCGGTGCAAGGACAAGTTCCTTTGCGCCGCCTGTTTTCGTCTGCCGTTTTTCAGGCCCTCGCGGGCAAGCCTGCGGTTTCCCGCCGCGCGCCGCAGGCTTTTCGGAACGCAGGCCGCGCCGCCTATGATAAACTCTGACAAAAAGTAGGTGAAGTATTTGGTGCTTTCGCGCAAAAGTGGTCGAGGCGGGCAATTTCTGGTTGACGAATGGTGAACTATGTGGTATATTGATAAAAGAAAACCGAAAAATGCTAAATACTTCATCAAAAGCTGTTCATAAGTGCAGCCTCATTCCTCACTTCTTTCCTCGGAGGGGCGTCAGCCCCCCGGCCCGCTGCATCCAGCCATGCCTGCGCCCCGGAACGTCTGTTCCGGGCCCGGCAGGCGCTGCATGTCTATGGCTGGAACGCCATGATCTTCCACAGCATTTTCAGTCGGTTTCCCCGGCAGGCTGCTGGCGGTCTCGTCAGCAGCCCCCGCGTTTTTGGATTTTCCGTTCGCCTCCGTTGTGATAGCCATTGCCCAGAACTGCCTATAAGAACGGAAAATCCGTGCCGCCGGGTTTTTCATCATTCGTGTTGTTTGATCCAAGCAAATTTTGATTTATACAAAGGAGACTTGAACATGGACTTCAAACTGACCCGTGAACAAGAGCTGGTTCGTAAAACAGTGAAAGATTTCACCGAAAACGAAGTCAAGCCGATCGCAGCCGAGACCGATCTCACCTGCGAGTACCCCCGCGCAAACATTGAAAAGCTGTTCGACATGGGCGTGATGGGCATGATCGTACCGAAAGCCTATGGCGGCGCAGGCGCGGACGACCTGTGCGGCTCGCTCGCGATCGAGGAGCTTTCCAAGCAGTGCGCATCCACCGGCGACATCGTTGCGACCCACAACGGCCTGTGCTGCGGCCCGATCCTTCAGCACGGCACCGAGGAGCAGAAGCAGAAATACCTGCGGATGCTGACCGAGGGCCACAAGGTCGGCGCGTTCGCATTGACCGAGCCGGACGCGGGTTCCGACGCCTCCAAGGGCAAGTGCGTCGCCGTATTGGAAGGCGACCACTATGTGCTCAACGGCGCGAAGATCTTCATTACCAACGGTTATGTCGCCGACGTATTTGTCGTATTCGCAATGACCAATCCGTCGCTTGGCACCAAGGGCATTTCCGCGTTCATTGTTGAAAGCTCCTTCCCCGGCTTCTCGGTCGGCAAGCACGAGAAGAAGATGGGCCTGCACGGCTCGCCCACGGCGGAGATCGTGTTCACCGACTGCATCGTCCCCAAGGAAAACCTGCTCGGCAAGGAAGGCAAGGGCTTCTCGATCGCGATGCAGACGCTGGACGGCGGACGTATCGGTATCGCCGCACAGGCGCTTGGCATTGCCGAAGGCGCGATGAATGAAGCGGTCGAATTCGCAAAGAGCCGCGTCCAGTTTGGCCGTCCGATCTCCAAGTTCCAGAACAGTCAGTTCGTATTTGCCGATATGCATGTTGCGATCGAAGCGGCGCGCCTGCTGACCTACAAGGCGGCGATCATGAAGACCAACGGCGAGCGCTTCACCGTTGACGCGGCGACCGCGAAACTGTTCGCTTCCGAAGCGGCAATGAACATCACCACCAAGGCCGTCCAGATGTGCGGCGGTTACGGCTATACGCAGGATTATCCGGTCGAGCGCATGATGCGCGACGCCAAGATCACCGAGATCTACGAAGGTACGTCCGAGATCCAGCGCGTCGTAATTTCCGGCAACATTCTCGGCAAGTAAGGGAGGATACATAGACCATGAAAGTTATCGTATGTGTAAAGCAGGTTCCCGACACCTCCGGCAAGGTCGCCGTTAATCCGGACGGCACCCTGAACCGTGCATCTATGGCAACCATCATCAACCCCGACGACAAGAACGCCGTCGAGGCCGCGCTGACCCTGAAGGACAACACCGGCTGCAAGGTCGTCGTCGTTACCATGGGCCCCCCTCCGGCAGAAGGCATGCTGCGTGAGCTGCTCGCAATGGGCGCAGACGAAGCCGTGCTGGTTTCCGGCCGCGAGTTCGGCGGTTCCGATACCTTCGCGACTTCCCAGATCCTGGCCGCAGCCGTCAAGAAGATCGGCGTGGACGCCGACGATATCGTGATGTGCGGCCGTCAGGCGATCGACGGCGACACCGCGCAGGTCGGCCCGCAGATCGCGGAAAAGCTCGGCATCCCGCAGATCACCTATGTTGCCGACCTCAAGGTCGAAGGCAACAAGGTCACCTGCAAGCGCATGCTCGAGGACGGCTACATGACCATCGAGACCCAGACCCCGTGCCTCCTGACCGCAATCAAGGAACTGAACACCCCCCGTTACATGACCGTCGGCGGCATTTTCGACTGCTACAATAAGCCCCTCGCCGTTTACGACTACGAGGCGCTGAAGGACGATCCGCTGATCGAAGTGGACACCATCGGCCTGAAGGGCTCCCCCACGAACATCTACGCATCGTTCACTCCCCCGCAGAAGGGCGCCGGCACGATGCTCGAAGGCGCCGACAAGGGCACCTGCGAGAAGCTGACCTCTATCCTGCTCGAGAAGCACATCATCTGAGTCGAAAGGAGCTAATACGAACATGTTTGATAATAGAAAAATTGAAGATTTCAAGGGCGTATGGGTCTTCTGTGAACAGCGCCAGGGTGTGCTTCAGAACACAGCGCTTGAGCTGATCTCCGAAGGCCGGAAGCTGGCGGACGAGCTTGGCGTAGAGCTGTGCGGCCTGCTGCTGGGCGACAACGTCGACGGCCTCGCAAAGGAAATCGGCGGGCACGGCGCAGACAAGGTACTGGTGTGCAACTCCCCGCTGCTGGCCAAGTATACAACCGATGCGTATGCAAAGGTCATCGTTGACGTGATCAAGGACAAGAAGCCGGAGATCTTCCTGATCGGCGCGACCAACATCGGCCGCGACCTCGGCCCGCGTCTCGCCGCCCGTCTCGGCACCGGCCTGACCGCGGACTGCACCAAGCTCGAGATCGGCTACTCCCGTACCGACAACGAGCACAAGATCATCCTTCAGACCCGCCCGGCATTCGGCGGCCACCTGATGGCGACCATCATCTGCCCGCGCTTCCGCCCGCAGATGTCGACCGTCCGTCCCGGCGTTATGAAGAAGAGCGCGTTCGATCAGGCAAAGGCTGACGCGGTCGTTGTGGAGAAGCCCGCGTTCGAGCTGTCCGAGGCTGATATCAAGACCAACGTTGTCGAGATCGTCAAGGCTGCGAAGGAACTGGTCAACCTCTCCGAGGCCGGCGTGATTGTATCCGTAGGCCGCGGCATTTCCTCCGACGTGGAGAAGGGCCTTGCGCTGGCAAAGGAACTGGCAGACGAGCTGGGCGGCGTCGTTGGCGCTTCCCGTGCGGCGGTTGACTCCGGCTGGATCGCCGCCGATCATCAGGTCGGCCAGACCGGCCAGACCGTCCGCCCACAGCTGTATGTTGCGCTTGGCATTTCCGGCGCGATCCAGCATAAGGCCGGCATGCAGGATTCCGAGTGCATCGTTGCGATCAACAAGAACGATTCCGCAGCGATCTTTGAGGTCGCTGACTACGGTATCTGCGGCGACCTGTTCAAGGTCGTTCCGATGCTGATCGAGGAAGTTAAGGCTGCAAAGGCTGCAAAGTAAATTTTTGAGATCGAAAGGCTCGCCCCACTGTGGGCGGTGACGTAAGAAAACATTTTAAGCGAGGGTCGGCGTAGCGTCAAGCTGCGCCGACTTTCGCATTATTTTTGTCTTGGGCAGTTTGGGATTGCTCCCGCGCTCCCTCAAAATCAAATGCACCAATGAAGTTATAGACGATCTCAATTTCCCGGATTTTCACCCGCTTCTGCTGTTCGTCGGTCGTGTAGGTGTCGGACACCCTGATCTGTTCCACGAACTCACGCAGGATGGTGGCGTCAAGCTGGGTCATGTCCGTGTACTTCTTCACCACGGAAATGAACTTCCTGACGTTGGTTTTCTTCTGCTCCTGCTGTTTCACTTCCCGCCCCAGGGTTTCCACGACGGCCTTTAACTGTTCCTGCTCCTGTTCATAGTCACGGGACTGCTTGATAAACCGATCATCGGACAGCTTGCCGGAAATGTTGTCCTCAGAGAACTTTTGTCAAGGGTTAATTTCAAAAAGTAGTTCGTCTGCCGCTATATGGACAGATGAACTGCTTCAGAATATATAATGGGAAATAACACCAACCACACCGGAGACTCCAAACACCAGCAGATTCTTTTTTTCTCAAATAAGTCACCTTACGAACGGTCCAGCCAGCGCAATCTTGTGGAAGAATTGGAGACTCTGCTTTATAGTCCTCCACGACCTCCTGGGTAGTTATGGACGAGTCCAGATCATGGTGGGACTCCCCCAGGATCAGGATTTTTCTCCTGCGCCTCTGCGGCGCAGATTGCAACCACCCCCCTGTACTTGTTTTGGTACAGGGGGGTGTGCTAAACTTGCGGCAAATCCATCCAAGAAGAACGGGAGGAAACGCAATGATTTATGCCATGTCAGATATTCACGGCTGTTATGAAAAATACCGGGATATGCTGGAAACCATCAAGTGCGCGGCAGAGGACACCCTCTATGTGCTGGGGGATGTACTGGACCGGGGGCCGAACGGGTTCAAAATCCTGCTGGATATGGCGGCGCGGCCCAACGCAGTCGAGCTTCTGGGGAACCATGAGCTGTTGGCTGCCGCACATGGTTCAGTCAAACGGACGGTATTCTTTCTCCGCAGGAGTGGATTGACATTGCCCGTGGAGCCCTTGGAATGAAAGACTTGATCCTCAAAACCATTGCCATTGGCAACCGGTCAGGCAAGCCAGTGGCCGCAGTGGGAAATGTGCGCACGGCAGATCAGGATTGGGGGATGTTCAGGAGCAGCATTGCTTATGGCATTCAAAAGGATGAGGGGGGATTTAGATGCGCCAAACTGTCTGGCGAACCGATGCAGCGAGGTCCGGATTTTCCCAGAGGATATACGGTGTCTTCAGCCCATCCTGCCCAACGCGTTTCTGACTGTATCCGAGCTCTGCCGTGAGCAGCTCCAAACGCGGTATGGCGGTGCCATTCCTGAGACAGCACGGGAGCGGATCGAGTATGAGCTCGCTATGCTGCGAAACTGAATGCCCTTGCCAAAGGCTGGCAGCGGATATCGGATCCCTTATGGGCGTGCTGAGGATTTTTCCAACCTGTTTCGGGTAATTTTGCGCCTGCACAGAGCCCGAGTCTGCGATACCGGCCGGGAGGATCTACTGGAGCAGCTGTGATTTACAGATTGATGAAGGAACCATTGTGTGGGAGGCCGGTATGAACGCTCAAGAAATCAAGAACATCCTGATCGCCTATCTGAAGGCA
>CAJUGU010000141.1 GCA_910586105.1 uncultured Eubacteriales bacterium
GGCATCTGATCTTCCGGAATCTGTTGAACGAGCTGCACAGCCTGCTGTCTCAATATGGTCATTATCTTCACCGCCTTTCTGCTTACCTATAGTATACCTCTGCAATGGAAAAATTTCAACCGGAAGATGTTGAACTTTCCTTGCTTTTGCGCTATAATGATTGTATATAAGGCCGAGGGAGATATGATGAGCTTGCCCAAGTCATGCCCAAAATTTGCCCAACACAGAGAAAACCAGTGGGTACTTATAGAGGATTTCCGATTTAAAAGAGTTCCTGAAATCCTGTTATATAGGCGTTTATAAGAACTTATAGAGCATCATTTCTGATGTTTTGCTGTTCCCCACCATGCGCCCGCTGGATTGAGCACAGCCGTTTCCCGGCATCGGTATAGCGGCGGATGCCGATATCCGGCCTTGTCCGCCCGTCCTGCGCCATTCCATTTGCGACTTGCATATCCCAAAGGCTGGAACGCCCCGCGCGGCGCTCCGGCCTTTTTTCGTTCCTCGCCGGTATGCCCGCTTTGAGGAAGGCTGCGCGCCCTCGGAAAACGGTTTGACGGAACCGCGTTTCTATGTTATTATAATGTAAGAAGGCAGGCAATCCATTTGGCGCAGAACGATTACAACGAACGATATGCAAGGAATCTCCAGCGCCTGAAACGGCTACGGCTCTTTGACGACGATTTTATGACCCGCTGCTTTGAAGGCAGTCCGCAATGTGTGGAACTGCTGCTCCATGTGATCTTGGAAAAGCTCGACCTGCGCGTTTTGGAAGTCCACGTACAATATTCCATCAAAAATTTGCAGGGGCGTTCTGCACGGCTGGATATTCTCGCCGTTGACAGCACCGGGAAACGATATAACATTGAAGTCCAGCGGAACGACGAAGGCGCTGGTGTGAAACGAGCCCGGTATCACAGCGGCCTGCTGGATACCAATCTTCTGTTGGCTGGGGACGATCCCGAAAACCTGCCCGAAATCTATGTGATCTTCATCACGGAACACGATGTGATCGGGTATCATAAGCCGGTCTATCATATCGACCGAACGATCCGGGAGACCGGCACGCCGTTCGGCGACGGCTCGCATATCATTTATGTGAACGGCGCCTGGCGCGACGATTCCCCTATTGGAATGCTCATGCAGGACTTTTGCTGTACCGATCCGGAAGAAATGCATTATGAGGTGTTAGCTGACAGGGTACGTTACTTTAAGGAAGATAAGGAGGGGATCCATACTATGTGCAAGATCTGGGAGGAAGTGCTTGAGGAAGGCGTAGAAATAGGCGTAGAAAAAGGCGTAAAAATAGGCCGGAAGGAAGGCGCACAAGAAAACCTTGTGCAAAACCTCAAATTGCTTGCATTGCAAATGTCGGTCGATCAAGCCATGGACTTGTTGCACATCCCTGCGGAGGAACGCGACGCCCTTCGGGCGGCAATGCAATGATGTCTTTAGCCTGACCCTCACCTCGCAAAAAAAGCTGCCATTCGGCAGCTTTTTTGATTCCTCAACCGCTCAGCAGGATCGCCATATGCGCCAGCGTCGCGCTGTCGTTCGCAAAGAATTCGTCGCGCAGCTCCTCTTGACGGGCGCTGTTATGCAGCAGGCACCGGCTGACGTGTACCACCGCCCGGAACAGCTCCTCCCTGCCGCCGGGGCTTCCCTCGCGGCAGCTCATGACCATCATGTATCGATAAAACGAATAAATATTACAGAAATTCACGAAACTTTTCCACAACGCCTCCCCCGGCTCCAGCTTCGGGAAATGCAGGTGATAAAATACCGCGACCATCAGGTTTTCCATAAAATATTCCCGATCGCCAAACTGCTTTTCATACCGCCCACAGGCGGCCAGCCACACGAGCTGCGCGGCGCTCATCCCCGGCGGCAGTTCCCCTTCCGGCTTGACGCAGAAGGCATTCCAGACCTCCGTCTGCAAATCCGGAAAATCCGGGTCGCGGCTCCGCAGATGCTGTAATAAATTCCGGTTATTGCTCAGGAACATCGGCAAGACCCGCTGCCGCTCGGCCTCGCTCAAATAAACGTCTTTTTCGTTGTCGAGAAGGGCGTGTACGTCTTTCATCCACTGCCCTATCGAGCCTCCGCCGTCGGCCAGCTCGCGCAGCCCGATCCCCATCCGCAGGATACGCTCCGGCAACGGGTACCGGCGATCCTGCAAGGTATCGATACACCATCCGCGGATATCCTGAAAATGGATCTCCCTGCTTTGCGCGTTTTGAAACGTCAGGCTTGCGCACTGCTTTTGCGGGAGCGGCCCCGACCGAAAATCGATCCCATCCGGCATCTGCCACAGCAGTTCCAGCACGCCTTCACAAGCCGGTACCAACGACCGTTCCAAATACCCGGACGGCAAATAACGCTCCGCACGCGGGAACTTCTGGCAGACTTCGGGTAAGGCTCCATGTCCTTTCTCCGCTTGCAGCGCGCACAGGTGGTCGTCCCGCAGGAGCGGGCAAACCCCGCCTTCCAGCAAATCAAACTCGGCATAGTGCCCCGTTGGGTTCTCCTTCCGAATGCGCCGTATCCCATGCGCAAGCCGTCGGTCAAGCTCCTCGGTACCTTTTTGCTGCTTCAACCCCAAATAATCCTTCTTGTTGAATGTGACTTCCCAGCCGACGCAGCAGGAGATCCGGCAGCGCTCCGCCAGACAATGGAAGTCATCATAATACGACGGGCGCAGATCCGCCGTGATCTTCAACGTATATTTTTCCATCGATCGGCCGCCTTTCCGTCTCACGCTTCCAAGCCTGCGGCCTGTCCGTCCGGCTCCGTGGGCGCGGGCGACAGCGCGCGGAAGGTGAACGCGATCGATACATCGACCGTATCCTCCGCCGTCCACATGTTTTCGTAGGATGCGGAAGTGCTGCCGAACAGCCGGAACACGCCATAGACCGGTTCCATGCCGCCCGCTCCCAAGGTCAATAAATCGTCTTTATAAGTCTCCTGTCCGGTAACAAGCAGCTGGTTCGGCGCATCATAAAACCAGTCCTCCCAGGCGACGCGTGAACTGCCGTCCGGCGATCGCTGAAACTCGAGATAAAGGAACACTTCCTTTTCCACGTCAGCGGCGGAGGGCGGCGTTTGAACGAACTCCACCTCACTGCCCGGCGCAGCGCTCCCGACCGCACCGGCGGACACGCTTACCGCAACCTCGCTGTAGTTCACGATCGGCATCGGCGCGCATATGATCTGATCGGTCGCGCCGATCTGCTCCAACGATACTCGCAGCCCGTAGGGGTTCACGATCACGCGCCCGGTATCCGGCACCATTACGTGGATATACGGCAATTCTTCCGGTTCGCCGACAGGTTCTTCGTCGGGTTCCGGATCGGTCGGCCCGTCAGAGGGTTCCGGATCGTCCGTCACCGGCGGGAAGAGTTCATCCATACCCGGCTGTTCTCCCGGTTCGGCAGGCTCCGGCGGCGTTTCCGGGGGCTGCGACGGGGTTTCGTCCGGCTCGGTTGGCGTGGGGGCGTCCGGCTCCTCTGACGGGGTTTCTTCCGGCTCCGACGGCGGGGCTTCTGGCTCCGACGGTTCCGGTGTGAAATCGGATCCCGATCCGGTCTCCGGCTCAAAAACGATTTCCGGGGCGACGGTCTCGCCGATCAGCTCCGTGCCGCCCTCCTCTGAAACCGCCAAAGCAAAGGGGAAAACCGACATCAGCAGCAGCGTCAGAAACACACATAGAAATTTTTTTCGATTCATAACGAAACATCCTTTCGATAGAAAGCGAGCCGCGCGGCCGTAAGCCAGCCGCGCGGCCCAAAACATCGTGGGGATTAAATTTTATCAGGTTGTAGACGCATTCGGAGCAAAAGTGAACGCGACGGTTGCACCAATCGTGTCGTCAGCAGTCCAAACCGAATCCGGATTCTTGGTAGCCTTACCGCTCAGCTGGAAGCCAGCATAAGCGTTAGTATCGCCATCCTTATCAAGTTCAACCGCACCAGCATCAGTGGTATTGACCACAAACGCTGTAGTGGTAACATCCTGACCAGTGCCGGTAATCGTGGTAGCGGTATCATCAGCCTGCTTCGCGATTGTAAACTGCAAGTGCACCTGCTTTGCTGTCTCAGAAGCAGCTGGATCTGTGGTAACCAGCGCAACATCACCTTCTGTGGTACCTGTGACCGTGTAACCGACCTTAATCGGGATCGAGCTTGCATTCTGAATGAATTGCGGAGCGCTGATAATCTGATCCGTACTTGCTGAGCCACCCTCAGGAGTAACCGTCATGCCATAAGGATTAAGGATAACCTTACCGGTTGCCGGAACAACAACCTTAATGGTCGGAACCTCAGTAGTACCAGTGATTTCAATTTCTGCGCCCTCAGTCAGATCGGTAACATCAACCGCAAACGCCGGGACGGACAGCGACAGTGCAAGCGCGCTGGACAGCGCCAGACTGGTCAACTTCTTCATCTTCATGAATGAAACCTTCTTTCAACATAATATTATTTCGTCACATGGAGCTCCATGGTGACAATAACCTGTGCGTGGATCGTTTCGAGGTCTTCCTCTACCTGCGTGAAAGCCACGTAAACCGTATGATCGCCGGTTTCAAGCTCATGCTCCAACGTGATTTCATCAAACGCAGAACCGGGACGGATCAGACCGCTTAAAAGAAGCTGGTCAGTCAGTTCGCTGTCGGCAAACATCTGAATGTACATATCATATTTGTTCGCTGTGGAATTGGCGATATAGCACGAGAAGGTTTTGCCGTCTTCACTGGAAGCGTCATTTTTATATTCCAGCGCAACATTGCCCTCCGCAGCATTCTTGTACATCTCGTCCACCGCTTTTTGCAGTGCATCCGGGTCTTCCACGACGGTCACGCCTTCCGCATAGCCGATCTTCGACGTTTCGTCCTCCTGCTTTTTGCAGCCGGAGAAGGAAAGCAGGAACGCCGCGCAAAGCAGCATTGCCAGCAGACGGTTAAACCGATGTTTGGGCTTCATAGGTACGACCTCCTTTATGCGATTACTGGAGCAGCTGGAGGACACCCTGCGGTACCTGATTCGCCTGCGCAAGCATCGCCTGAGCCGACTGAACAAGGATATTGTTCTTCGTGTAGCTCATCATTTCCTCAGCGATATCGGTATCACGGATTGCCGACTCTGCATCGGTGATGTTCTCACGCATTACGGACAGGTTGTTTGCAGTGTGGTCGAGACGGTTGCTAATTGCACCGAGCTTACCGCGGACAGACGATACCGTGTTGATCGCATCCTTGATCGTGTTGATTGCCGCCTGCGCACCCTCGGGTCTGCTGATATCGATATCATCAATGCCAAGGGACTTGGTGTGCATATCCTTGATCGTGACTCGAAGCTGGTTATAATCGTCGCTGGTATCACCAATTTGCAGCGTCAATCCACCCTTCTGGCTCTTTGCGCTGTTGAGCGAGAGACGAATGCCATCACCGGGAGCCACACCAGTTGGAGTAGTTTCGTTGATTGCATCCGTTACAGTCAAACCTGTTACTTCCGCAATCTTTTTAATGTTCTGCTCAAAATTATTATTCGCTGTGTCGGCACCGTCGGTAACCGCACCCGGAGCAGGATCAGTAGCAGACTTCTTAAGGCCACCAACGCCGCCAACCAGTATTGTAACATCGGAGCCAAGACCCGCAACAGCTCTCAAATACTCATCATTATCTTTGCCAGTCTTTGTGGTATCCATGGTATTGGTCAATACGACAAACTTATGTCCATTGATCTCAAAAACAGCATCATCGTAGTTCGTGCCATCATATTCGGTGATGTCATCAGCCTTAATTTCGTAACCCGCATTAAGCGCCTGCTGAGTGACATTGACACCAATATTCTTGCTTGTGCCCGCGTTACCTGTGCCATAACGTTCACCAGAGGAAAGAACCAATGCGCAGTCCGCAGTTGAAACAGCCGGCGTATCTGTACCAATTTTTTTAGCTTCAAATGCAAGTGTGCCAGCGGCCGCCCCTGCTGTAATCTTATAAGAATCACCCAAACCGCTCTTTTTCAATTCACTAAGAATTGCGTTGTTCAGTTCGGTACCCATTGCATCCGCCGCAGACGCGGTATCCGCTTTGAATTGCCCAGCTTTTGTTCCCGTGGTCGGTGTTGAGGTCTCATATTTTGCCCCATCATCCGCGACCAAATAATATTTCCCTTCGTCAGCATCTTTCGTCAGGGTTAATTTAGCCGTATAAGAAGTATTATCAGACAGCGTAACTGTATACTCATAAGTGTCACCTTCGAGCATACCATTAGGACGCACTGCTGTACCAGCTGCATCTGTTTTGAAACTCTTTATTGGGAAAGCAGGATTACTGGTTTCATATTTTCCCACTTGGCCAGCAGAAGAATAGCTGATTACCTTACTAATATCAATGGAAGTTACAGCTTGGTTTTCTTCCAGCGAGCCATCCAGCAGCTTGATGCCGTTGAAGTTCGCGCTGTCCGCAATGCGGTTGATTTCTTCCTTCAGCTGATCGACTTCCTGCTGCAGATTCTTACGGTCAACCTCGTTGTCATAGGTGCCGTTGGAAGACTGGGTCGCAAGGTAAACCATGCGGTTCAGCATATCCTGAATTTCCTGCATCGCGCCCTCGGCGGTGTTGACCAGCGAAGTGCCATCCTTGACGTTCTTCTGCGCCGCTTCCAGACCGGTGATCTGCGCGCGCATCTTCTCCGAAATCGCAAGGCCAGCCGCGTCGTCGCCCGCGCGGTTGATCTTGTAGCCCGAGCTCAAACGTTCGAGGTTCTTGGCCAGTGCCGAAGTGTTGTTCGAGTAGTTCCGGTAGGCGTTCATCGCCATAACATTATGTTGAATTCTCATAACTTGCCTCCTTAGCAATTAAGCCTCTGCTATTCCCTGCATCGGCTCCGTACATTTGTGCGCCTTCCCTTCCGGTCGATTGGCCAGATCAGCCGGCCGCTCCGGCGCGTGAACTTTATTTCAACCAGCCTGCGCAGACTGGCGGAAACCAAACTTTATTTTGTGCTGAATACGCGTGGACTGCCTCCCCTTTGCCCGGGAAGGCTTCGGGCCGCGTTGCGCCGCCCTCTCTTTTCCCACCCCGGCGGCTCGCAAAACGCAATGATCCCACCGCCACCGCTCGAACGATCGCGGGCAGATCATCGCCCTTCGGGGCCTTGCCGTCATGGGCTGTTACACCGGCGTCCCGACCGGCAAACTGTCAAGATCCCTGCGAATCTCTTATGACTGCTGCCCGGCGCGGAGCTGTTCCAACCCCTGCGCCCGGATATTTTTGGCGGCGTTGACCTCACGGGGAAGCACCGCGCCGCACGCCGGGCACGTCCAGACCCGCACCCCCAGCGGGAGCGCTTCGCGAACGAAGCCGCAGCTATGGCAAGTCCGGGCGGTCGGGCATGACCGGTCGATCACGACCAGCGGCTTGCCCTGCCGCGCCAGCTTATACCCTAAACAAAGCCGGAATTTCCCAAACCCGGAATCCGACGCGCTGCCAAATTGCAGCTTTTTTGAAATCTCCTGCAAATCGTCGCCGCGCACGCAGACCGCGTCGCAGGCGTCCGCCAACCGTCGGCTTTCCTTGTGGATGAAGTCCATACGCTGGTTTGCGAGCCGTTCGTACAGCAGCCGCACCTTTTGCTGTTGGCGCTGGTAATTTTTTGAGCCGCGTTCCATCCGGGAAAGCTGGCGCCGGCGCCTTGCGAGCTTCTTTTTCGTGCGCGCGATCCCTTCCGGAAGCTGGGCAAAATTGCCGTCGCTGTCCGCATAAAAATGCTGCGCGGAAAAATTGAGCCCGACCGTTTTCCCCGGCTCCGGCTGCACCTCCGGCGGCTCCGCCGCGGGATGCTCAAACAAAAGGGCGCAGAAATATTTGCCCGTCGCCGTCCGGCTGACCGTGGCTGACTTCAGTTTCCAATCCGGCGGCGGCCTGCGGTGGAAGGTCGCCGGGACGATCCCCAGCTTGGGCAGGCGGACGCCTTCGCGCGTGCAGTACAGCCGCGCCGACACCGACGAGGCGTAGGTCGTGTAAGCGGTTTTTGCGCCCGGCCTTTTAAACGCGGGATATCCATAGCGTTCCGGATGGTCAAAAAACCGTTGGAACGCCCGCCGAAGGTCGGTATGGACGGTCGCCAGCGCCTGACTGTCGGCCTCCTTCAGAAAGGGCGCGCCTTTTTTATACCGCGCCGGGGTCGGGATATAATGCACATCCGCCGCGAAATAAAACTCGCGTTCGTCGGAAAGCATTTCATTCCACAGCCAGCGGCAGCATTCCAGCGTCCGGTCGATCGCCGCCGCCTGCTCCGCCGTCGGATGCAGGCGCAGCTTGACGGTCGAGTTTTTCCAGACCATCGCCGCCCCCTCCTCCGCCGGTCAGTCCGTCGATCCGGAGCAGGCCGCGCGCGTGGTTTTCGGCGGATGCGCGTCCCATTTCCGTTGAATGCAGTCCGGGCGGGCGGCGGCGCGCTCATGCAAGGCCCCCCGCACGATCGGCACCTCGCGCGGCGCGTCGATCGATACATTAAAAGCCGAGCCCTGCGCCTGCGTCACCTGTACGACGATATCGTCGCCGATCGCGATGTAATCGCCGGATGTGATCCGTAATGATAGCATTTCGGCACCCCTTTCAAGCTTCGTCCGAGGGGGTTTTTCGATAATTGCGCCCCTTGAGCGCCTCCTGTGAGCGCACGCGCCGGATGCACTCCGGCGGCGGCGTGGACGATTCCCGCACCTTGGCGCGTTCGATCGCCATAGACCGGGGCGCGTCGATTGCAAGCCGAAAAACGCTGCCCGCTTTCAGCACCTGCACGACAATGTCATCCCCAATGGTCACATAATCGCCTTCGCGAACGGATAACACTAACATGTAATAATCCCCTCCTCCATGAGCCTGTTTGAAAGTCCATTTTCTTGAGGTCCGGCGTCCCTCCGCCGTCCTCATAATAAGATAATATATAATTATC
>CAJUGU010000142.1 GCA_910586105.1 uncultured Eubacteriales bacterium
GCCGCCGCCCGCGTAGGGCCGCCGTCCGCGCAGGACCGCCGCCCGCGTAGGGCCGCCGTCCGCGCAGGACCGCCGCCCGCGCAGGGCCGCTCGCCGGCTGCTGGTATAAAATAGGGATCGCGCCGCATAGGGTGTTTTGTGGAGGTGCGGCGTATGAAGAAATGGATCTGGTTGGCGATCCCGGCTGCGTTGGCCGCGGTCATCGTCCTTTTGCCCTCAGAAAATGTGAGAAGCGCGTTTTTCACGTCCGAAAATCAGCCGACGTTGGTGATCGACGCCGGACACGGCGGCTTCGACGGCGGCGCCGTCAGCCCCGACGGCGTGACCGAACAAGGCATCAACCTGCGCATCGCCCAGTCTGCGGAAGCGCTCGCCGGTTTTTTCAGCATCCCTACCGTAATGACCCGCACCGACGAAGGCGCGCTCAATTATGACGAGGGGAAGTCCATCCGCGAAAATAAAGTCGCCGATATCCGCGAACGGCGGCGGATTGCCGAGGAGACCGAAAACGCCGTTTTTCTGAGCATCCATCTGAATAAGTTCGAGCAGTCGCAGTATCACGGCGCGCAAGTCTTTTATTCCCCCAACGACCCGCGCAGTAAGGCGCTCGCCGAAACCTTGCAGGCGACCCTTGTCAGTCAGCTTGAACCCGACAATCAGCGCGCAGCCAAAAAGGCGGCGAACACCATTTATTTGATGAAAAAGCTGGAATGTCCGGCGGTAGTCGTCGAATGCGGCTTCCTTTCCAACCCCGCCGAGGCGGAAAAGCTCCAACAGCCGGAATACCAGAAGCAGCTGGCCCTGTGCATCATCGGCGGCTGGCTCGCCTGTCAAGGAGAATTTTCATGAAGCAGAAAACCGTATATTTGTGCAGCGAATGCGGCTACGAACACGCTAAATGGTTCGGAAAATGCCCGTCCTGCGGCTCGTGGAACACCATGAGCGAATTCAAAGTCCAGCCGGAGACCGCGACCCGAGGCGTCCTTGCCCCCGCCTCCGGCAGCCGCAGGCCTAACAAACCCACCACCCTCGATCAGATCGACGACAGCCGGGAGGAACGATTCCATTCCGGTATCGGAGAGCTGGACCGCGTCCTGGGCGGCGGCGCCGTCCACGGCTCGTTCGTGCTCGTCGGCGGCGAGCCCGGCATTGGCAAGTCCACCCTGCTGATGCAGATGTGCAGCGAAATGTGCCGGGACGCGACCGTCCTGTACGTCTCCGGCGAGGAATCGCTGCGGCAGCTCAAGATCCGCGCCAAACGGCTCGGCGTTTCCTCCGGGAACCTGTATATTCTGGCGGAAACCGATCTCGATTCGATCGTCGCCGAGACCGACGCCCTCGAACCCGAAATCCTGATCGTCGATTCAGTGCAGACGGTTTATCAGCGCGAGATCGGTTTCGCCCCCGGCGGCACCGCGCAGATCAAAGAGTGCGCCATGCGCCTGATGCAGTACGCGAAAAGCCGGAACGTTACCATTTTTATCGTCGGCCACGTCAACAAGGAGGGCTCGCTTGCAGGCCCGAAAATGTTAGAACACATGGTCGACTGCGTGCTGTATTTTGAAGGGGAGCAGTCCAGCCCGTTCCGGATGCTGCGCGCGGCCAAAAACCGCTATGGCTCGACGAACGAGATCGGCGTTTTTGAAATGAGCGGTCACGGCCTTTTAGAGGTGCAGAACCCCTCCGCCGCGATGCTGGCGGGGCACCCTGCCGGAGCGTCGGGCAACTGCATTGCCTGCGTGATCGAAGGCAGCCGCCCGCTGCTCGCCGAGGTGCAGGCGCTGGTTGCGAAAACGCAGTTCGGGGTACCGCGCCGGACCGCGGCAGGCGTGGACTATAACCGGATGGTGCTGCTGCTCGCGATTTTAGAAAAGCGGGCGGGGCTGTTCCTGTCGAACAGTGACGTTTACGTCAACGTCGTCGGCGGGATGCGGCTGGACGAACCGGCGGTCGACCTGCCGATGGTGCTGGCGATCGCGTCCAGCTTCCGGGACAAGCCCCTGCCGGAAGGCGTAATGAGCTTTGGCGAGATCGGGCTGACCGGCGAGCTGCGGGCGGTCAACAGCGCGGCGCAGCGCATTTGGGAGGCGTACCGGCTGGGCTTCCACACCTGCGTGATGCCCTCGCAGGATTTGGGGGAGGAATTCCCGCGGGAAATGAACATCGTCCAGGTGCGGACGGTCGCGGAAGCGCTGAAAGCGGTGTTGTAACCGATCAAAAAGCCGCCCTGTGGGCGGCTGCTGAAAAAACGTGATTTGAAATGGGAGATGAGAATATGCAGGAACGTCTGCGCAGGCAGTTGGACTTTGCGTTGGAGATCGACAAGGAAAAGAACATTTTCCGCCAGACGCATTTGTCAGGACACGGCCGGAACGAAAACGACGCGGAACACGCGTGGCACATGGCGATCATGGCGTATCTGCTGCGGGAGTATGCGAACGAAACGGTCGATATTTCCAAGGTAATGTTGATGTGCCTGATCCATGATATCGTGGAGATCGAAGCGGGGGACACCTACGCATACGACGAGGAAGGGCTGAAAACGCAGAAGGCGCGGGAGGATGCGGCGAAGGAAAAGATCTTTTCGCTGCTGCCCGAGGATCAGAAACGGGAGCTGGTCGCTCTGTTCGACGAATTCGAGGCCTACGAAACGGCGGAGGCAAAATTCGCGCACACGATGGACAACTTACAGCCGCTGCTGCTCAATCACAGCAACGACGGGGGCGACTGGCGCGAGCATCAGGTGACGGCGGAGCAGGTTTACAGCCGGCAGGGCAAGAGCCGGTTGGGCTCCGAAACATTGTTCGAGGTGATCGACGATATCTTGCAGGAGAACATCCGCCGGGGCAACCTGCGGACGTCGGACGGAACGGGGGCGGACAAATGCTGATCCATTTCGGCGGGATGCTGGAACACACCCTGCGGGGATGAACGGCGGAACGGGCATGATGTCGGCAAAGATGCATATGGACGAAGACGGCAAGGTCATCTGGAGCCGGATTCATCCGGGCGGTTCGATCGGACTGCATCAGCATCCGGGCAGCGACGATATCAATTATGTGCTGTCCGGCGTCGGGAAAGCGGTCTGCGACGGCGTTGAGGAAAGCCTTGCGGCAGGCGACTGCCATATCTGCAAAAAGGGTTCGTCACACAGTATCCAAAACACCGGTGAAGAAGATTTAATCCTGCTGACGGTGGTTGCAGAACGATAAACGCGCGCCCAAATGCCCCCTCGGAGAGGGAGCATTTGGGCGCGGCTGCGTCGTCTTCCAGCGGAGCGCGATTCAGCCCCCTGCGCCCACTTTGCAGCAGGGGGCTTGCGTCATACGCCGCCAAACAAATCAATCTTCGGGAAGCAAATGCGTGTTCCCCTTGACTGCCGACTCGATCGCGGAAACGACGTCTTCGACCGAAAGCGCGGTCGTATCGATCACGTTTTTTTCGTATGCCCCGAGCTCGCAAAATTGCGCCCACATCGTTTCGACCAAAGCGGCGTCGGCTTCCGGGCTCGGCTTGTCCTGCCCGACGGCTCGCCGCATGGTTTCGTCCCGGTCGGCACGCAAAATAATATAGTGTACCGCGGTTCCGTTGCTCCAACGATCCTTAGCGATCTGCAGCCAGGGCTTTAAATACCGTGGGCGGATAACGCCGTCGACGATCACCCGATAACTGCGGCGGGCAAAACGTCTTGCAGCTTCGCTGATGGCCTCGATCACCACTTGATTTTGCGCATCGGCCTCCGGCTGATCGGGCGGGATCGCCCTTTTGCCCAGGCCCCGATAAAAATCGTCCATGCGCAGATGTACGGTTCTATACGCGAAGGTTTCCTTTGTGAAGATCGAAGCTGCGGCCGTTTTCCCGGTCCCGGGAGCTCCGGAAATTAAAACGATATCCCCGGGAGGATGAAAATCCAGGAGATTCGGCTCGTCTAACACCCAGGGGACGCTCGCGTAAAATTCCAAATCAAAGTGCGGTTCTGGAAAATCCTGTGGGCAAATGGGGCTGGGCTCATGAAGGCACCAGCAGCCGCACTCATTCGCCTGCGACTCTTTCAGGATATTCCCCGTCATGCGGTAGCTGAAGGTATAGAAATTATTTCCATCCCTGGTGTTCACATATCGTATATAGGTGGCTTTCTGCGGTGGGATACCCAGTTTATCAAGATATTCCAAAACAAAAGCCGGAAGCTGCCGCTCTTCTGCCGCAGCACGGAAATTGTGGACCTCCGCAGCCGCACCGTACTGTCCTTTCTTTGGCTTTGCGGTCGCATACCAGCGCTGGGTGGTCTCCAAATCGATCTCGACCTCATAGCCGAAAAAATCATCCTTTAACATGGGGTCACAATCCTTTCCTCGTAAAACGGTACAATTTTCAAATCGTTACCTTTTTATAATTGTACCATACTTTCCCATTGATTGCAAGGATGAAAAACGGGCCGGGATCGTCTCCGGTGCAGGCGCGCAATACACCGTTCAAAAGGGGCGACCCAAATTCTCTCACTTGCAATTTTTCGCCCCGGATGCTATACTATAACGGGCAATAAAACGCCGGAAAAATGCCGGATCGTCTCACTCAGCCGCCAAAGGCGGCGACGGCGAAGGTCTGCTGCCAGGCATATTGAAAAGATTGCTGTAAACCTGTCCGGAAGCTCTGCGCCTGACGCATGCGCAGCGGGGCAGATCTGCCGAATGCTTACGGCTCGTCCTGATATCGAGGTATTTCCCATGAAATTTTTCAAACGACTGCTGTGCGCGCTGCTCGTGTCGGCGCTGCTGGCGGGCGGCATTGCGGTATTTGCCGCGCCGTCGCTCACGATCACGGCGGTAAACGACACCTTCCTGCCGCTGAACAGCGCTTATATGCCTTCGCGGATCGGCGGGGAATACTGCGTCCCTTACGCGGTGTTTTCCTCGGGCGGTCTGGGCGTGCGCGCCTCCTATGACAGCGGCCAGCAGATGCTGACCTTTTCCAGCGGGAGCCGCACGCTGACCTATCTGATCGCGCAGGGCTACGTTTATGACCAGAATATGAATACTTACGACACCCCGGCGTACTCGGTGAATGGACAGATTTACGTGCCGGTGCGCACGGTGTGTTCGTTTTTCGGGCTGAGCTTTTCGCTGATACAAAGCACGTCGGCGCAGATCCTGCGGATATGCAGCAGCAGCGCGTCGCTTTCGGATTCCAGCTTTTTAAACAATAACAAGTCGCGGTTGGCCGATCTGGTGAACGCTTATAACAACGGCGCGCCGCAGGCCTCCCCGGAACCGCAGACCGAGCCGGAGGAGGAGACGCACAAGCCGTCGCTGGTGTACATAACCTTCCTGAACTGCCCGGGCAAGCATACCCGTGAGATCCTGGACGTGCTGGGGGAATTCAACCGGACGGCGACCTTTTTCCTGTCGCTGGAGCAGGCGCCGGACCCGGCGATCCTGCGGCGGATCGTAGGGGAAGGGCATTCGATCGGCCTTGCGCTGAATGCAAGCCTGGTCTCGCCGGAGACGCTGGTTGAAACGGCGAACCAGTGGAACGCGTTGCTGTTGGAAGAGACCGGGGTAACGACGAGGGTCGTCACGCCGCTGGCAGGCAGCGCCGCCTTAACGGAGGGACAGCTGGAAGCGCTGATCGCCGCGGGCTACCGGCTGTGGGACACTACGCTGGACAGCCGCGACCACGAGCTTTCGGCATACAACACGGCGAACACGGTAACGACGGCGTTCAGCCGCACGGACTCGCCGGTGGTGGTACGCTTCCGCGACCGTGACGCAACGGCTCCGGCGCTGCGCACGATACTTGATTATATGCGCACGAACAGCATCGCTTCGGCGGGCGTTTCGGTGATGCGCGCGCCGATCAATGCGCGGGGCGACGTGCGATGACGGACAGGCCCCTGCGAGCCGCATCCCAAAGCGGGAGCGGGACGCAGGGGCTGCTTTTTATAAGGATATAGACGCATTATACGGATTACGGATTCTTTATAAAGGAACACAGACGCATGGAGAAGGAGCCGGTCAGGCGTTCAGCTCTGCGGCAAGGAAATTTCCGAAAAGCTCGATCGACCGCAGCGCCTGCGTCAGCGTATTGCCGGACGCGCCGCATTCGATGATCATGGAGCCGGGGCGCAGATGCTGGTTGAAGCGCTGCGACCGCAGGTTGACGGCGCGCATCAGGCCGGGGTAGGCGGCGTCCAGCTTTGCCTGCAAATTGACGGCCCAGTTCAGGTTTTGTTCCCAGTTATCGTGGGTGAGGCCGCTTGCGTTGGAGCCGATGACGAACATCAGCCGGGCGTATTCCTCGCCCTCATATTCCCAGTCGAGCGACATTTTCCCGCCGTCTTCGAGTGTAATATCGTCGCGGTGCAGGTCGATTACGATCTGAATGGAGGGGTTTGCCTCCAGCTGGTTTTCGATCTCGGTCAGCGACCGGCCGTAGGAGCCGTTGTAGGCGGGGTAGTCAAACACGGTCCGGCAGTGGATGGTTTCGATGCCGTTGGCTTCCAGGATTTCGGTCAGCCGGTCGCCGACGCACACGACGCTGTACCGCGGGTCGGTGGTGCGATAGTTTTCTTCGAAGGTGTAGCTGTAGTTTTCGTCGTTGGTATAGGCTTCGGTGGTATGCGTGTGTACGATCAGCACCTGCGGGCCTTCGGTGCGGCGCAGCTCCAGCGGGTTGGCCAGCATTTCCGCAACGTCATAGGAAAGCCCGGTTGTTCCGGAGATCTCGACGGTGTCGGCCTTTTCGGTGAACGCCTCGGCGGACAGCACGGGCGCGGCGAACGCGTTTTCGCTGACGGCTTCGGGGTTTTCGGTTTCGGCTGAGGTATCCTTGTCCGGTTCTGGCATCTGGGTAAGCCCGCTTGCGGCGGCTGTGGGGGTATGGATCAGGGGATGGCCGCCGGGGCCGAGTTCGAGCGCCAGCGCGCCTGCGACGAAGGATTCGCTGGTTGCCAGCCGGGTGAGCAGGGCTTCCAGCAGGGGTTCGCCGCCGAGGCAATGCAGCCCGAGCAGAAGCACTGCCAGCAGGATACAGAGGAATGCGGGCAGCGCGATCGGGTCGCCGCGCCTCCGGACGGGTTTTCTTTTCATGCTGCACCGCCTGCCTTTCGCATCATTGTGCCGCCGGGGGCGCTGTGCGGGTTCCGGCGGTGATAACCCAGTATATGAGGGCGGGGGCAGGGATATGCCATTGATTTTGGCGCGAAAAAGGGCCGTCCCTGCGAAGCACGGGGGACGGCAGCCAATCGCAAAGGAAAGGGGCTTCGGAGGGATCAGGACAGATAAAGGTCGACATCCTCCACGGAGAGGTGGGGATGGAGCGCGAGGTTGACGGCGTAACCGATCACGCGGGCAACGTCGGCGACTTCGCGGTCGATATCGCGGCTGGTGACAAGCACGGGCTGGGCGAGGTCGTCGAGGGCTTCGCAGCCGGTCACGCCGGCCTGTGTGCAGATTTCGTGTGCGATCGTCGCGCCGTCAACGACGGTGGGAACGCCCACGGCGATCACCGGCACGCCGAGGGTCTGCTGGGAAAGCTCGCTGCGGGCGTTCCCGACGCCGGAACCGGGCGTAATACCGGTATCGGTCACTTGGATGGTGCGGGTGAGATTGGAAAGCCGGCCGGTTGCGAGCGCATCGACGGCGATCACGGCGGAGGGGGCGACGGCTTCGCGCAGGCCGAGCAGCAGTTCGCCGGTCTCGACGCCGGTCTGGCCCAGGACGCCGGGGGCGACGGCAGAAACGGCGCGCCAACCGGCGAAATGCTCAGGGACATGGGAAACGAGGTGGCGGGTAGCGATCACGTGTTCGGCGGCGAGCGGCCCGACGGCGTCGGGGGTAATGGAGCGGTTCCCGAGTCCGGTAACGAGCACGGGACCCTCGCCGGTTCCGGCGAGCAGCTCGCGCAGCAGCCCGGCCAAAGCAAGGCAGGCGCGGGGGAAGGCGTCTTCCTCGCGGCGGATGAGAGCGCCGAGGTCGAGGGTAGCGTAGGTGCCTTTCGGCTTTTCGAGCGCTTGGGCGACTTCATCGGTGTGTATGACCAGCCGGGTTACGGAAAAGCCTTCGCTTTCCTCCTCGGTGCGGGAGAACCCGCGCAGCTTTCTCGCGGCCTGTTTCCCGGCGTCGAAGTCGAGCGCTTCGACGGCAAGGTCGGTACGATAACTCATGCATCCTCCTTCTAACCGCGGGCGGCGGCAGGGCTCTGCCCTGCACCCGCGATTTTTTTGTAAAAAAATCGAGTAAAAACTTCAGTCCCGCTGCGGCGGGGGATGGCGCGTTCCAGGCCGCCTTTGCCTGCTGCCCCGCCCGCCAGAACGACGGCGGTCGGGGCGGTTTCATGCGGTGGTTTGCTGTCCGTATCGATAGCTTTTGCGAATTTCGTCCGCCTATACAAAATTCTGAAAAAAAGTCTTGCAATTTGCGCGCGGGAGTGGTAGAATACTAATTACTGGTGAGTTACATTGTGAAGGAGGTGTATTTAAACATGCCGAATATCAAGTCCGCTAAGAAGCGCGTGAAGGTGATTAAAGTAAAGTCCCTGCAGAACCAGATGGCAAAGTCCGCGCTGAAAACGACCCTGAAGAAGTTTGACGCTGCTGTTGCCAGCGGCGATAAGACCGCCGCGCAGGCCGCATACAAGGCTGCTGTCAAGGCTGTCGATCAGGCTGCCTCGAAGCATCTCATGCACAAGAACAAGGCTGCTCACAAGAAGAGCGCAATGACGCTCAAGCTGAACGCGGCAGGCTGATAAATTGTCCGCCTATTACGAACCTGTCTTTTGGGACAGGTTCTTTTTCATGCCCGCAGGCTGAAAAAACGCCCCGACAAAAGGAGGGGCGTAAACGGCCATTGGATGCCTTCGCATCGAAAAATATTTCATGCATATCGGTTTGACCAGTTCCCGATTTCCCCGCCCGCAGGCGGCGCAGGCGATGCGCAGCATCGCGGGTGTCCAGAGGG
>CAJUGU010000143.1 GCA_910586105.1 uncultured Eubacteriales bacterium
GGAGGCGTCCTGCGCGGACAGCGCCAGAGGGGCTAGCCCCTCTGGACTCCCAGTTCCGCCTGCGGGCGGGATCGGCGTGTGCCGGTCGACCGCACGGTGCTGACCAGCCCGCCATAAGGACCGCGGGCGGGTCGGGTTCGCCGGTATCTGGCTGCGCAGGCGGCTGGTTGCTTTATTTAGGTTATCGGACAATTTTATATGGAGGAGTAACGATCGATCATGGAAAGATTATCTTATAAGGCTCTGAAGGCATTGAAATATGACGGCTATCTGTTGGAAAGCGCGCCCGAGCGCGTTTTGCAGTTCGGAGAGGGCAATTTCCTGCGCGCGTTCGTCAACTACTGGTTCGATATGGCCAACGAGAAGGTTGGCTGGAACGGCAAGTGCGTGCTGGTACAGCCGATCGCGCCCGGTCTCGCCAAGCTCATTAACGAGCAGGACGGGCTTTATACCCTGTATCTGCGCGGCCGTGAGAACGGCGAGAAGGTTGACCGCAAGCGCGTGATTTCTTCGGTCAGCCGCTGCCTGAACCCCTATGAAAGGGAAGATTATGAGGCGATGATGCAGGTCGCCGTTTCCGACGATCTGGAATATGTCGTTTCCAACACCACCGAGGCCGGCATTGTTTATGACCCCGCCTGCCAGAAAGACGACTGCCCGCCGGCTTCCTTCCCGGCAAAGCTGACCCAGGTGCTGTACCGCCGCTGGCAGGCTGGCAAACAGGGCATCGTGATCCTGTCCTGCGAGCTGATCGACAACAACGGCAAGGAACTGAAAAAGTGCGTTGACCAGTATGTTGCCCAGTGGGGGCTGGAACCTGCCTTTGCGGAGTGGCTGGAGACCTGCACCTTCTGCTCGACGCTTGTCGACCGTATTGTCCCGGGCCGCATCCGCGATCCCGAGGAGGTCGCCCGCGTGGAAGAAGCGAACGGCTACCACGATGAGCTGATCGACGTCGGCGAAGTCTTTGGCGTCTGGAACATCGAAGGCCCGGAGTGGCTCGAAAAGCAGCTGCCCTTCAAGGCCGCTGGGCTGAACTGCCCGGTCGTCCCGGATGTTACCCCCTACAAAAAACGCAAGGTGCGCATCCTGAACGGCGCGCATACCGGCTTTGTGCTCGGCGCATACCTGGCGGGCTTCGACATCGTCCGCGACTGTATGCAGGACGACGCCGTCCGCGGTTTCATGAACAAGATGCTCAACGAGGAAGTGATCCCGACTCTGCCGCTCGACAAGGCCGATCTGGACGCGTTTGCGGCGGCGGTACAGGACCGCTTCAACAACCCGTTCGTTAATCACGAGCTGATGAGCATTTCGCTCAACTCCACCTCCAAGTGGCGCGCGCGCAATATGCCGAGTTTCTTGGAGTATATCGAAAAGACTGGAAAGCTCCCGGCCTGCCTGACCATGAGCTTTGCGTGCTATGTGGCCTTCTTCTCCAACGACATTCAGGAGCTGAACGACAAGGGGCTTGTCTGCCGCCGTCCGAAGGGCAACGATTACGTGGTCAGCGACGACCGCTGGGCGCTCGAATTCTATAACGCGCACAAGGCGGATTCGGTCGAAGACCTTGTCCATGCGGTTATGACTAACGAGCAGATGTGGGGGCAGGATCTGACCAGGATCGCGGGCTTTGAAGACGCGGTCGTCAAGGGCCTGCATATGATCCGTGAGCAGGGCGCGCTTGCCGCAATGAAGTCCTGCCTGTAAACCGGGAGGTATTGTGATGAATTTAATACACATCCATCCGAGCGACAACGTCGCGGTCGCGCTGGCCGAAGTCAAACAGGGCGAGGCCGTCGAGCTGGACGGCTTTACAACAGCCGCCGCCGAGGATATCCAGCGCGGGCATAAGATCGCGCTGCGAGACATCGCCGAGGGTGAAAAGATCGTCAAGTACGGTTACCCGATCGGTCACGCGAGCCGCGCCATTGCGGCGGGCGAATGGGTACACGTCCACAACGTCAAGACCGACCTTTCCGAAGAAAGCGATTACGAATATCATCCCAATTTTGAACCGCTTCAGGGCTTGCAGCCCGCGCGGTTCCAGGGCTACCGCCGCGCAGACGGCAGGGCGGCCATCCGCAACGAGCTGTGGATCGTCCCGACCGTCGGCTGCGTCAACTCGATCGCCCAGCGGCTGGCGCGGGAAAACCAGCACCTGGTTTCCGGTTCGGTGGAAGGGTTGTATACCTTCCCGCATCCGTTCGGATGCAGCCAAATGGGCGACGACCACGCGCAGACCCGCAAGCTGCTGGCGGCGCTCGTGCGCCATCCGAACGCGGGCGGCGTGCTGGTGCTTGGGCTGGGCTGTGAAAACCTGACCATGGAGCAGTTCAAAACCGAGCTGGGCGAATGGGACGGCGAACGCGTCAAGTTCCTGATCTGCCAGGACGTGGAAGACGAGCACGAAGCCGGTTCGGCGCTGCTGCGCGAGCTGGCCGAGTACGCCGGGAAGTTCCAGCGTGAGCCGATCCCGGCCAGCGAGCTGGTCGTTGGCATGAAGTGCGGCGGGTCGGACGGACTGTCCGGCATCACCGCCAACCCGACCGTAGGACGGTTCTCCGACCTGCTCACCGCAATGGGCGGCTCGACCATCCTGACCGAGGTACCCGAGATGTTCGGCGCGGAAAATATCCTGATGGAGCGCTGCGTGGACGAAGGCGTGTTCCAGAAGGCTGCGGACATGATAAACGATTTCAAGCATTATTTTGCCAGCCATGGGCAGGTGGTCTATGAAAACCCGAGCCCCGGCAACAAGGCGGGCGGCATCACGACGCTGGAAGATAAATCCTGCGGCTGCGTCCAGAAGGGCGGCAGCGCCCCGGTCGTCGACGTGCTTGGCTACGGCGAGCAGGTGAAGACCAGGGGGCTGAATATGCTGTCCGGCCCGGGCAACGATCTGGTATCGGCAACGGCGCTGACGGCGGCGGGCGCGCACCTGATCCTGTTCACGACCGGCCGCGGGACGCCGTTCGGCGCGCCGGCCCCGACGGTGAAGATCTCGACCAACACGGCGCTGTTCGAGAAAAAGCACGGATGGATCGATTTCAACGCGGGCACAGTCGCTGAGGGCGAACCGCTCGATGCGGCGGGACGGCGGCTGCTGGACTATGTGCTGCACGTAGCGAGCGGCGAGCAGACCAATACCGAAAAGCACGGCTTCCGCGAGATCTCGATCTTTAAGGACGGCGTCGTCCTGTAAACCGCGCGCAAGGGAAAGGAAAGCCGGGGGACGGCCTGCCGCGGTTACCGGCGGGCTGTTCCGCCCCTGCGCGGGGGCCGCTGAAAAACAGCTTATATAAGACAGCCGGGGCGCGCCGCGTTGCGGCGCGCCCTTTCGCGGTTTCGGCCGCGTGGCGTTGGATCCGCAAGCGCGAGGGTATCCCGTTGAAAACCCCCGTCCCGCCCGCGGGCGATATGAAGTTTTTACTCGATTTTTTTACAAAAAAATCGCGGGGTCGAGGGGCGGCGTCCCACGTCGCCCGCCGCAGCGGGCGAAAACCCCCTGGAAGTCTGGAAAAGGAGGCAAACGGTTGAAAAATTCATTTGCACCCGCGAAACGCTTTCGCGCAATGTCCCTTCGGGCTAAGGCAAAGACCGTCAGCCTTGCTTCGTTTTGCGTGCTGCTTGTGTTCTTTATCGGCTGCACCGCTGCGCTTGCGTACTATAACTATAGCTTTAAGCGGCTGTTTGATACCAGCTACCTCCAAAGCGACGCAATGGCGCAGATGAGCGAGCTGGAACGCGCGATCTCCTCCTACGAGAATGCGCCCAATCTCGAGACCCGCGTGCTGATCGAAGACCACTTCGCCAAAGGCTGGGAGATCTTCCGCCGCTTCTCCGACAGCCCCGGACTCCAAAGCGAAGAATCCCGCATGCTCAAAAACGCGATCCTCCGTACCTACGGCACCTATGAAAAAAGCGTCCAGGAGCTGTTCCGATTGGGCGCGTACCGGCTTCATACCACGGACTATTATTTACAATATTATGAGACCGTCGAGGTCGGCAACTACGTCGATACCTACCTCGAACAGATGCTGCGATCGAACCTGCGGGACGGCAACGCGCTCTATCAGACGCAGCGCCATATCCTTTACCTCGCCCCCTTTTGCCTTGCCGCGCTGCTGCTCTTTTCCGCGCTGGTCCTCCTGCGCATTCAACAATGGTTCTCCCGCCAGATCCTTGATCCCGTGATCACACTTGCAGACGCGGCGCGCACCCTCGCCGCCAACCAGATGGACATCCCCGATGTGCATGTGGTCGACAGCGACGACGAGATCGGCGACCTGACCGGCACCTTCAACCGCATGAAGGACGACTGCCGCAGCCTTCTGACCGCGCAGCAGGAAAAAGAAGAGCTCACCCGCGAGCTCTACGAGGAACGCCTTCAGCTGATCGCCGCCGAAAACCAGCTCTCCGCCGCCCAGTTCGCGATGCTCAAGCAGCAGATGAACCCGCATTTCCTGTTCAATACCCTGACGCTCATCTCCCAGACCGCCCAACAGGAATGCGCCGCCGAGACCGACGAGCTGATCCGTCAGCTTTCCGTCCTCCTGCGCCGCAACCTGTACGACCGGCAGGACCGCGCGACCATCCGGCAGGAGCTGGAAACAATCTATAGCTATATGTATATCCAGGAGTCCCGTTTCCGCGACCGCGTCGCCTTTTGGGTCGACTGCGAGGTCGCGCCCGAAGCGTACAGCATCCCGACCTTTACCCTGCAACCGCTGGTCGAAAACGCCGTCTCGCACGGCGTCGCCCCCAAGGCGGCCGGCGGCGTGATCCGGATCCGCGTCGCCCTGCGCGGCGGCGTCCTCCGGGTCACCGTGACGGACAACGGCGTCGGGATGGATCCCGCCGTGCGCGACCGCCTGCGGCGGCTCGACGACGTGCCCGCCGGACAGAATAACGGGATCGGCGTCGTGAACGTCGCCCGGAGACTGTCTATTCTCTGCCCGGAAAGCAGTTTCCACGTCGCCAGCTGGCAAAACGTCGGCACCTGCATCCGTATCGAACTGCCGCTGGAATGGGCGGAAGCCCGCCACGGCGAAGGAAAGGAGGCTGAACCATGAGCTATCATGTCCTGATCGCGGAAGACGAAACGCTCACCCGCAACGCGATCGCCGAAAACCTGCGCGCCATCCTGCCGGACGCCCGCCTCGTGCTCGCCGAAAACGGCCTGCGCGCCGTCGAACAGGCACGGGAGCTCCCGCGCCTCGATCTGGTCTTCCTGGATCTGAAAATGCCGGTCATGGACGGCATCCAGGCCGCGCGGGAGCTGCGCGCCCAATGGGAGAACTGCCAGATCGTATTCCTGACCGCTTACAGCGATTTCGACTTCATGCGCGAAGCCCTCGCATTGGGCGCGGTCGATTACCTGCTCAAGCCGTTCAGCCAGACCGGGCTGGTCGCCGCGGTGCAGAAGGCGGCAGGGCGGCTCAAGCTGCTCGAACAGACGCGGGAACAGCTGACCCGCGCGCGGGCCGAACGCGAGCGCCTCAGCGAGCTGGTCGACGAACGCACGCTGCTCGACGTCGCAAGCGGGGCGCTCGATATCGACAGCGAGGAAGCCCTCGCCGGGAGCGCCGCAAGCGGGGCGTTTGCGGTCGTCCGGTGCCCCGCCGGTTTTTCCCCGCGCCGCGCGGAGGGATTGCTCCGCGGCGCGCAGTGGGAGCCGCGCCTGCGCGTGCTCGTCCGGGTGCGGGGCCTGCATATTTTCCTGTTGGTATTTTCCGGTCTGGAAGAGGACGTTTCCGCCATCGTATACGAACGGCTCGACAGCCTGTGCGCCAAGATCCACCGCCTGATGCGCGCCGAACTGGCTGCGGCGGTCAGCGACACCTTCCACAGCCTGCATCAGGCGGCGGGGGCGTGCTTCCGCTGCTACGCCGCGCTGCCGGAGGCCGGGGAACGGGTACGCTGGCTGAAAGAAAACGGCGCGGAAGCGTATGCGTTGGGCAGGCCGCCGGTATTCCGTCTCAACGCGGCGGGAGTGGAAACGCTGCTGGAATATTTCAAATTGCAGCGGTTCAGCCTGCCGGTCTGCCAGCGCCACCTGCTGGCGCGGATGGAGGAGTCGGCCGAGAGCCTTTCCCAGCCGGTGCGAGCCCGCGTGATGGAATGCGGCGGTATGGAAGAACTGGAAGCCGTCGCGCGCGAGCTGTGCGCCGGGACGCCGGAACCTCCCGCGCCGCCGCCCGCCCCGCCGCCCGGGGAAGACGGCGCGGGGGCAAAGATCCGGGAATACCTGCTTGCGCACTACCCGGAAGAGGTGACGCTGGAAAGCATCTCGGCCGAGCTGGGGTATTCGCGGACCTATTTCAGCAAGCTGTTCAAGCGGCTGTTCGGGAAGAATTTCGTCGCGTACCTGACCGACCTGCGGATCGAGGAAGCCAAGCGGCTGCTGCGCAATGAAGCATTGGGCATCCGGGAAGTCGCGTCGCGCACGGGCTTCCGGGACGGGGCGTACTTTGCCAGCACCTTCCGCCGCCTGACCGGTCAGACGCCCAGCGAATACCAGGAGGCGGTGAGACGGTCGCGATGAAACGAAAATGGATGCTTGCAGGCGCGGCCGCGCTCGCGGCGGTATGTCTGGGGGCGTGGCTGCTGCGCGGGAACAGCGCCCCGTCGCCGACCTATCTGCTGCGTTACGCCGAGAACCAGCCGGGCGATTACCCGACCACGCAGAGCGCGTATTATTTCGCCGAGCTGGTCGCGGAACGCACCGGCGGGGATGTGAAGATCGTCATTTACGCCGACGGGCAGCTCGGCGACGAGGCTTCGGTGATCCGGCAGGCGCAATTTGGCGGGATCGACCTGGCCCGGGTCTCGATCGCCCAGCTGGTCGTACATTCGGAAGCCTTTTCGGTGCTGACCATGCCGTATTTATACCGCGACAACGCGCATATGTGGTCGGTGCTTGACGGGGATATCGGCGACCGGTTCCTCGGCGAGGTCGAGGCGACCGGGCTGATCGGCCTGTCGTGGTATGACGCGGGCGAACGCAATTTTTACACCCGCGAGCCGATCGCGACGCTGGACGACCTGCGCGGCATGACGATCCGCGTGCAGGAGGCGGACTACATGTCCGATATGGTGCGCGCGCTGGGGGCTTCGCCCAAGTCGATCCCCTACAACGAAGTGTATTCCAGCCTGTCCACCGGCGCGGTCGACGGCGCGGAAAACAACTGGCCGAGCTATGACGCGACGCTGCATTACCGCGTTGCGCCGTATGTGCTTCTGGATGGGCATGTCCGCATCCCGGAAATGCAGATCCTGTCCGCCGAGACTGCCGCGGCCCTGCCGGAGGACTATGTCGCGATCCTGCGGGAATGCGCGCGGGAATCGGCGCTTTATGAGCGCCGGCTCTGGCGGGAGTGCGAGCAGGAGGCGCGGCAGCGCTGTATCGAACGCGGCGTGACCGAAACGGCGCTCAGCGACGCCAAACGGACGCGGTTCCGGGAGGCATGCCAGCCGATCTATGAAAAATACGCCGCCGATTATCTTGGGCTGATCGAAGAGATCCAGCAGGCGGGCGAATAAAAAAGATGGAAAGCCCCAGAGGAGGAGACAAAATGCTGCAAAAGTCCTTCAGGATCGATGTGATGATGGATGATAAGACCTTTCGCGATTTCATGCTGTTCGATTGCTTCCGGTACCGAAAGGTATGGAAGCGCCCCGTCTTTTTTGCCGTGGCGTTCACGGTGTTCGCGGCGTTGTGCTTTGCCATGCGCAGCACCCGCGAGCAGGCCGACCTGCTGGGGACGGTGCTGCTGACGATCGGGCTGGGGCTGCCGCTGGTGTATTTCGCATTGTTTTTTCGGACGATCGCCGATCAGGTGAAACGGCTGGGGCTTTCCAAGCCGCGGTTGTTTTATACCATCCAGCTGACCGACGCGTCGGATGGGATCCAAATGAGCGCCAAAGGGGCAAAGGATCAGACCTTTACCTGGGAGAAGGCGGAACGCGCCTATCGGACGGACGACGTGGTATATTTTTATGTTGCGCCGGGCAGTGCGGTCGTCCTGCCGCTGCGCGATGTGAAGCAGGGCGGCGAGAAGCTGTGGGAATTCCTGCGGGCGCAGCTTGGCGAGGCGCGGCTGACGACGCTGTAAGCGTTCAGCCGCGCCAACAGAGGGCTTTTTTACCGCTGTGCTGTGTGAGCCGCATAAGCCGTGGGAAGCCGTCCAAGCCGTGGGAGGGGCCTGCCGCGCACCCTTCCGCGGCAGGCCCTGCCCGGTTGGAACCACAGAGGGCTGGCTTGATCCGCCTGTAGCAGGGCGCAAAAAAATTTGGATTTTTTGGCGGAAGCACTTGACAAACCGGGGGCATGAGGGTATAATAAAAAACTGTCAGGGCAGTACGTCGCCCGCCGGATCCCGCACCATCGAGGCGTAGCTCAGTTTGGTAGAGTGCCTGCTTTGGGAGCAGGATGCCGCAGGTTCGAGTCCTGTCGCCTCGACCAGCTTTTCACTTTTGCAGCTGGAAAACGGTAAGAATTGAATTGTGTATATGGGCCTGTAGCTCAGTTGGGAGAGCGTTCGGTTCGCATCCGAGAGGTCGAGAGTTCGAGTCTCTTCAGGTCCACCAAATAGGGAATCACCCCAGTGACAACTGGGGTGATTTTTCTTTTGACCACAGAAATGCCACAGACGGGTTTCTAAATTTTCGGGCGGCGGGCTGACACGTCGGCCCGCCGCTTTATGCGGAACAGATCAAGGAATTATACGGGGTTGAGATATCCCCTGAACCGGTGACAAAGATCAGTGAAAAAATCATGCCGGAGGTCACGGCCTGGCAGAACCGC
>CAJUGU010000144.1 GCA_910586105.1 uncultured Eubacteriales bacterium
CTTTTCTTCTGCGTTTACTTTTCCTTGTGTCATGGCAATGCTCCCCCTATGATGATAGTGTTTTGTTATTTCACTGTCTTTCATAGAGGGAGCATATCAATCGGGAGACGGTCCCTTTTTTGTGGGCTGGCGGCTTGCGGGAGCCCTGCGGATACAGGCCCTGCAATAGAAAAGGACCGCCCGCTGAAAGCGGGCGGCTTTTGGATGATCGAAGCGTTTAAAAATTAGTTATAACGATCGGCTTGGGGATCAGAGCGCTTTTGCCTCCGTCATGACGTACACATCGTCATAAGCGTCCTGCTCCGGCCCGAAATCCCAGAGGAAACTCGGCAAACCTTCCGAACCGAAATTCGGGAGGGGAGAGTACCACTGGAAAAAACAGTAAAGCTCGCGCTTGCGCATCGTAGAAAGGATGTCCTGAACTTGCAGCATTTTGGGGGTGGGCTTGCAATTCAGCGGGAAATACGGTGGGGTATATTTGGATTCCATGCTGTTCTCCTCCTCATTAGAATTCCGAGATATTTGCTGTCATTATTATAGCACATGACATGTGTCATTTGCAAGGGGTTTTTCAAAAATAATGCATGAATTTTACAAAAATATTTGTGAAAAACGACTAGAAAAGACGGCTGAAAACGGTGGAAATTTTAAATTGTTGAGAGCGCCCGGGCGCGGCTCCGGAGACTGCCGGGACGGCGCCTCAAAATACGGGAAATTCTAATTAAGAGGATATCGCTTCCTGAAAGTGGGATATCGTGCAGAACTGTGATTTCACGGATCCTTTTTCGGATGGACTCTGAGGCAGCCGGAATGGTTTGGACGAAAGGGATGGGGCCGGACGCTTCATCGGGGGGCGAAACCTGAAGCGGGTTCCAAGATGGGAAACTCCATTTCAAGCATGTCATAGCCGCGCTCCAGGATTTGCATCCTGCTGTCTCCTTCGTGTATTTTTTGAGCTTGGGATCATGAGCTTGAAATGAACTCATAATGATATCGTCCTTGTGTTATAACACATGATGGCCTTAAAATGAAGTCGCAATCAAATTTTTTTGGAGGCATTTTCGGGAAGGGGTTTACGCTGCGGATTGATGACGGACTGTTGGAAAAATTCCATTATGCCCGCAAATTTCAGCACCGTTCTGCGAACCAGCAGCTGATTTTGACAGTCGGCGGGCCGAAAAATTTGAGGAGCGCGATGGGCCGATCACGCCGGAGCTGCGGCGGACGCGGTTCCGCGAAAAAGGATTGGATATCCCTGTCTGGGGGGCGCTCCAAATCAAAACAAAGTGATGTATTGGGGGAGGGCTTGCGCCCTCCCTTATGTGATTTGCATAAAACGTTTGTATTACAGGCAGTAGGTGCCATAGACCTCCGGGACGGGGTCGCCCGAAAGGATCCGGTTGCGGGGGTGGCGGTCGGTCAGGATCTCCTTCTGTTTGTTGTCGGTCACGCTGGTATAGATCTGCGTCGTCACCACGGAAGAATGTCCAAGCATCCGCTGGATATACCGGATGTCGACGTCGGCCTCAAGCAGCAGCGTCGCGAACGAATGCCGGATCATGTGCGGGGTGATCTTCATCGTGGGCGCGACCAGGCGGCCATAATGGCGCAGCGTCCGACGGACGGCCTGGTCGCTCATGCGCCCGTCGCTCCAATTCGTGAAGAAGGGTTCGTCGCCGCGCCGCCCTTCGTCGCGGGCGTAGCGGCGCAGGGCCAGGATCACCTGCGGGTTGCCGATCTGAAGCAGACGTTCTTTGGCCCCTTTGCCGTAGATCATCACGGTGCAGCTGCGCAGGTCGACGTCTTTCATGTTCAGGTTGCACAGCTCGGACACGCGCATGCCGGTAGCAAAAAGCAGCTCCATCACCGCGATATCGCGAAGAGCTACTTTTCGTTCGTATGCGGTGAGTCCTTCCGAGGCGTTGATATACGCGAAACGGAGCATCCCTTCAATGATCCGCAGCGGCACGGTGCGGGGCAGGGTCTTGGGCTCGCGCATGCGCAGCCGCAGCTTTTTGACCGGGTCTTCGTTCAGCTCCCCCGCGTCGGTCAGCCAGCGGAAGAACGCCCGGATGGAGGCGAGCTTCCGTTTGACGGTGCGGGGCTGATAGCGCTGGTTGAGCGCTGCGACAAAGTCGGCGATGGAATCGCGGTCGATGTCCGCGTTTTTTTCCTTCAGAAAAAGGCAGAGCTGGCGCAGGTCGCCGCGGTAGGCGGCGATCGTTTTTTTGCTCAGGGCGCGCTGCTGTTCGCAAAAGTCGACGTATTGCTTCGCGAAATTTTCAATGTCCTTCATCATCATTATATTACCTCCAAAATGTAGTCTGCCCAAAAATGGGGAAAGTATCCAAATTTTACTATTTTTCCTCGAAAAAGGCAAACTTCGGCAGGCTGCGGGACGGATTCTAAAGCGCCGCTCCCTATGGGACGGGCGATCGCGGGCGGATGGCGCGGCAAACGGCCTCCGGACGCAAAAACGGTGCAAGACCGCGCGTTTTTCGGACGGTTTTGCGCCGGACTGCCAAACTGCCCAATATTTTGCGGAACATTTCGACGAAATGTATCGGAAATTTTTCTTTTTCCCGATGTCGAACTATGCTATAATAAGATACAAAGCCATTTCTGAGATCGACCGGAGGGGACCATGCCTTTAGAGAAAAAGAACCGCCCGTCGCGCCGCGATCCCGGCGACGAGGGGGACGCCCTGCTGCTGGAGGGCAGGAACGCTGTTTTGGAGCATTTGCGCGCAGGCGGCGCGACCGACAAGCTGTTTGTCGCCGAGGGCGCGGAAGGCCGGCTTGGCGACGTGCTTGCGCTTGCGAAGCGGCAGGGAGTGCCGGTCGCGGTCTGCGACCGGCGCAAGCTGGACGGGCTCAGCCGCACGGGCAATCACCAGGGGGTGATTGCGCAGGCGGCGGCGCACGCTTATGCGACGCTGGACGCGCTGCTGGAGGCGGCGCGGTCGCGCGGGGAGCCGCCGCTGCTGGTCGTGTGCGACGGCATCGAGGACCCGCATAACCTGGGCGCGATCATACGGTCGGCAGAAACGGCGGGGGCGCATGGGGTCGTGATCCCGAAGCGCCGCGCGGCGGGGCTGACGGCGGTCACGGCGCGGGCGTCGGCGGGCGCGTTGGAGCACATCGGCGTACACAAAGCCACCAATCTGGCGTCGGCGATCGACGAGCTGAAGGCGAAAGGGGTCTGGGTCTATGGCGCGGAGGCGGACGGGGACGTCAGCCTGTACGACGCCGATTTTGCCGCGCCGACGGCGCTGGTGATCGGCTCGGAGGGGGCGGGGCTCAGCCGCCTGATCCGGGGCAAGTGCGATTTTATTGTCAGCATCCCGCTGCGGGGGAAGGTGAACTCGCTCAACGCATCCAACGCGGCTGCGGTGCTGCTGTTTGAAGCGGTCCGCCGCCGGACGCGGCCCTGAGCCTGCGGGATTGCCGCGCGGGGGATTTCGCCCGCTGCGGCGGACGACGGGGGCGCCGCCCCTCGACCCCGCAATTTTTTCGAGAAAAAATTGAGTAAAAGCGTTATGACGCCTGCGGGCGGGACAGGGGATTTCGCCCGCTGCGGCGGACGACGGGGCAGCGCCCCCTTGTGATTTTTGAGGTGGACCGCCGCCTTTTTATGCGCTCACTGGGCGCGTGGGCATCATCGCCAAAGCCTCCGCATGCTTGCAGGTGGGATGAACGATTCTGCCAAGGACGGCAAAGCCGTCTGCTGTAAGGCTGGGGAATAGCGCCAATGCCGATATTTTGAGTTCCCTGCACATTTTTTTGAAGATATAACCGACCGACTGCGCCCGCACGGGGCCGCTCCGTGCCAGACGAGAGAGACGCGCGCAGGCGGCGATAAACCGCCGGGCCCTGCGGAGCCCGACCGTATATATTTAAGGAGACGACATGGATAAAAATATTATGGATACACAGGAGCTGTCCGAGATCCGCGCCCTGATCGGCGATCTGGACGAACCGCTTCCGGCAAAGCCTCCGAAGCCGCAGCGTCCGCAGCAGACTTCCCGGACTGTGGACGGCTATCGGGAGGCGATCGAACCGCCGAAGCGGTCCCAACTGCGTCCGTCCGCGAAGCCGGAGACGGAAGGAGCGAAACCGCGCCGCCGGGCTGCCCCGCAGGAGCAACAGCCGCGCCGCAAAGCCGCGCCGCCGGAGCCGGCCCCCTCGATGGAGGGGACGCGCCCGATCCCGCGGCAGCAGCGCCAGCCCGTGCAGCCGGACGCGCGCCAGCCACAGGGCGGTGTTTCGGAGGCGACGCAGCCGATCCGTACCGTCCGCCAGCCGCAGCAGGCCGCGCGTCAGCCCGCCCCGCAGCAGCAGCGCCAGCCCGCCCCGCAGCAACGGCAGCAGGCTGCGCGTCAGCCTGCGCCGCAGAAGGGGCGGCAGGGGGACGGCTATAATTTGGAAGAGATCCTTTCGGAGGTCAGCGGCGTTGTCGAGCGCGGGGCGTCGGAGCGGGCGCAGGAGACCCAGCGTCCGCGGGCCCGCCACGTCCGGCAGGAGGAGGGGGAGCGCCGGCGTCCGCCGCATCCTGCCGAAGGCGGGAAGCAGCCGCGCCCGCCGCGGAAGCTGTCGCTCCGCCGCCGTGAGGAAGACGACGACGATGAGGACGAGGACGACGACGAATACGAGGAGATCGACGAGCGCGAAGAACGCCGCGAGGCCAAACGCGCTCATCGGGAAGCCGAGCGCGAGCGCCGGCGCACCGCCCGGGAGGCGAAGCGCATTTCGACCGAGGAAGACGAGGAGATCGTGATCCGTCAGCCCCGGCAGGCGCAGGCGACTTGCGCGCGGCGGGCGAAAAGCCTTGCGACGCGGAGCGCCGTGGTGCTGGTCATGTCGGTCGTCTCGCTGTACCTGACGTTGGCGGAGGGGCTTGGCCTGCCGCTGCCGGGGCTCGTGCGCTTTTCCGAGTCGACGACGTTGGCGGTGCTGGCGCTGCTTGCGACCCAGTTCATCGCGATGTTTGCCGGGATCGATGTGATCGGCCTGGGCTTTTATAACCTGTTCACCGGCAAGCCCGACCGGCGGTCGCTGGTGTCGGCCGCGCAGCTGGCTTCGCTGCTGCATGGGGTGACGATCATTGTGGCCACGGCGTGGCATGCTTACCTTCCGTACTGCGCGGTATCCAATATTCTGCTTTATGCAATGATGATCGAGGAAAAGGAACGCCTTTCGGCGCGGTACCGGGTGTTCAAGGCGGTCAGTCTGTCGGAGACGCCCGTGCTGGTCTACAGCCATCTGGATCCGGACGACCGTCCGCGCCGCGCGGTGAAATACCAGCGGGCGGACAACACCGAATTTCTGCGCGAGCTGGAGAAGCCCGATTATGCCGAAGGGTTCGGCAAGATTTATGTGCCGATCGCGCTGATGGCGTCGGCGGTGTTCGCGGCGATCTCGGCCTTTGGCAACGGCGACCCGTCGCGGTTCTTCCTGGCGTTTTCGGTCATGCTGTCGGTAGGCGCGCCGCTGGGCATCCTGTGCGCGGCGGGCAAGCCGTATAAAAATGTATCCCGGCGGTTGCTGGGGGACGGCGCGGCGATCGCCGGGGCGCGGGGGGCCAACCGCCTGCGTGCGGCGAAGGAGGTTGTGCTCAACGATGCCGACCTGTTCCCGACCGGCTCGGTGACGATTGAGAACATCCACAATTTTGGGCTGTATACCGACGAAAAGCTGCTCGCTTACGCGGCGGCGATTACTGGCGGGGAAGGGCTTGAGATCGGCAGGGTCTTTGCCGACGCCCTCCACCGCAGCTACGGCAGGCCGGTGCGCGCGGGGCGCGTGCTGCGCTATGAAAGCGGCGGCATGTCGGCCGATATCGGCGGCGACAGTGTGATGCTGGGCACGGCGGCCTTCCTGGCCCGTATGGGCATCCGGGCCAAGGAGACCAAGGGCGTGGAAAATGGGGTGTTCGTGGTGGTGAACAGTTACCCGGCGGGGCTGTTCGACCTGAAGTACCATCCGTCCGCGCAGGCCTATGGCGGCATCCATACGCTCAAGCGGGTCGGGCTGACGCCGGTCGTCGCGGCGATGGATTTCAATGTATCCCCGGCGATGGTCGCGGCGCTGTTCGAGCTGAAGCAGGGGACGATCGACGAAGCGGTCGGGGAGCGCGCCGAGGCGTACAACGATCCTGGCTATGCGGAGGGCGACCCGCCGGGGGCGTTGCTCTCGCGCGACAACATTACGCCATATGCGAACGTGTTCCTTTGTGCGGAAAAGTTCGCGGGGGTCGTGCGGTCGAACCTGATCCTGGGCGGTTTCGCCGGGGTCTCCGGGATGCTGATCATGTTTTACCTGACCTATCTTGCGGAATTCTCCGCGATCTCGCCGCAGAACGTGCTGCTTTACCTGCTGCTCTGGTATCTGCCGGTGATGTTCCTTACATACGGGACGAAGCGGCTCGACTGAGCCTTTCCCGTGAAAGCGCTGGCCCCGGCGGCGCGGTTTTGGACCGTGCTGCCGGGGCGTTTCGGTCGAACGGGCAGGAGAAAAATTTTTCTTGTCTTGCGGTCGGAATTCCTGTATAATACGGTTAAACCATGTTCCGGGCTTACGGGCCTGTATTTGCACATAGATTTAAGGAGTTAAATGGCATGAGACAATTTTTCGGTACCAGTCAAAGCGGAGTTTTAGAGGAAGCGGTGCGCGGTCTTTACAACCCGGAATTCATTATGTTGTTATCCAACGACGCGCAGTTTGAAAAGCATGTTGCGCAGTTGGAAGCCTTATTCCCCGGCGTACCGAGCATCGGCTGCGTGGGCATGAGCTACGATACGCGGGTCGTCGAGCATGGCGTTGGCGTGATCGCGTTTGCGGAGGGCGTGAGCGCGGCGGCCAATGTGCTCGAACAGGTGTCGACGATGCCGGTGAAGTACATCGACCGGCTGAAGCGGGATATGTTGACGATCAACGGCAACAGCCGGGACACGGTCTGCATCGATTTTTGCACGGGCAACGACGCCTGTGTGCTGACGACGCTTTACACCGTTCTGAAGCAGAAAAGCATCCCGCTGGTCGGGGGCACGGGCGACGCGGGGAAGGTTTCGGCGAACGGGGTCGTATACCATGACGCGGTGGCGTATGCGCTGGTACGCAACCAGCGCGGCCAGGTGAAGACGTACAAGGAAAATATTTATCACCCGTTGGGGGATTACCGGTTCATTGCGTCGGGCACCGACCGGGAGAACTATGTGTTGGGCGCGCTGAACGGGAGGCCTGCCAAGCAGGTCTATCAGGAGATCCTGCATGTGACCGATCGGGAGATCCTGACGCGGACGTTCCGCAACCCATTCGGCAAGCTGAACGGGGACGACACTTGTATTATTTCGATCAAGGAAGTGAAAGGGAACGCGCTGGCGTGTTTCCGGCAGGTGAACGATTCGGATGTATTGTTGCTGCTGGAGCTGGGCGATTACAAAGCGATTGCGAAGGAGACGATCCGGAAGATCACGCAGGATTTCCCGAAGCGGTCGGCGGTCTTTTCGGTGAACTGCCTGTTCCGTTACAAGCTGTTTTCGGAGCACAAATACATGCAGGAATATCTGCGGGAGATGTCGGCGCTGGGGAGCCATGCGGGGCTGGTCGGTTACGGGGAGCATTATAACAATCGGTTTGTCAACCAGTCCATGACCTGTGTGGTGTTTGAATAAGGGAGGAACGTCATGTCATTTTTCAAAAGGAAGCAGAATGTCCGCAAGTCGGCGGAAAAGAGCCTTGCGCCGATCGTACATACCATCAACAGCCTGAAGGATTATGAAAAGGATATGGTGCAGAAGGAGGTCGCGACGCTCCGGGAGCTGGAGCAGATCGGGAACGCCTTTGAGGGGATGATGAAGGAAGCGGAGCGGTTTCAGGCGAAGCTCCAGGAATTTGGCAATTCGTTTTCCAATATCGACCGGGAGGCGGGCCGGTTTACGGAGGTCCGGGACGACATATCGCAGACGGTAGGCGAAGCGCGGAACGAGATGGAGGAGCTCAAGCAGGTTTCGGGGCAGGTAATGGCATCCTTCGGGGAGATGGAGCGGACGTTTGAGGAATTGCAGGGCTCGATCCAGGGGATACAGCAGTGCATGGGCAAGATCGTAGAGATCGCGGAGGAGACGAACATCCTGGCGATCAATGCGTCGATCGAGGCGGCGCGGGCCGGCGCGGCTGGCAGGGGATTTGCGATCGTGGCGTCGCAGGTCAAGAAGCTGGCGGACGGCATCAAGGTGCTGGCGGGCGAGGTCGAAGGTGAAGTACGGGGCGTACAGGGCCATGCCGGGCGTTTAAGCAGCAGTATTACGGCTGCGCAGGAAACGCTGGGGCAGGGAGCGGAGATCGTAGACAACACGGACGAGGGCTTTCACAAGATCACGACGGCGGCGGAAGGCGCGATGTCGGTTCAGACGGAGATCTCGGGGGTGATTGGCGATTCGCAGAACGACTTACAGTCGATCTGTCAGTTTTTCGACAAGATCCGCGACCAATATCAGGAGGTCATGAAGCACATCAAACGCGCGAGCGACCTGGGCACGACGAAGGGGAGCATGTTCGAGGATGTCGACAACATGCTGTCGCAGATCACTCCGATCGTAGAAGACTACAACGTCGACGCAGAGTAACGCCGTCCATAGCCGTCCTGCCCGCCCCTCGCCGGGGAGGCGTCCTGCGCGGACGGCGGCGGGCGCTGCCCTGCACCCGCCCCTCGCCGGGGAGGCGTCC
>CAJUGU010000145.1 GCA_910586105.1 uncultured Eubacteriales bacterium
CGCTGTGAACTTTTTGTTAATTATTTCATTGTCCACTTGACGGGGAGCGGTTCAACGGGGCAGTCCTGCCTGTTTTTATGCGTCCGCCGAAGGGACAACCGCCCGAAGGCAGAGGCCGAAATTTGTATACCGCTCCAACGAATGCAGATCCTGCCGGATGAAATCCCAGGATCCCGGATAACTGTCCATGACCGAAAATGCGGAATCCGTCAGGAATTCGACGAACGCGGCTGGCGTATCTTTATATCTTTTTGCGAACGCATAGGAATCGGTTTCCTTTTCCGCGTCCGTGCTGTTTAATTTATCATACAGCACATGATCCAAATTGCAGGACATAAAGTACACATGGTACGGCAGTCCCCAAATGCTGGCCTGCGCGCAAAGCCGATCGAGGTTTTGGCGCTTTTGAAGGTTCCGCAGCCGGAGGCCTTCGCTGTTTGCCGTCCGGATCTGATCCAGACAGTACAGGGGCTTTCCACAGCCGGCATCCTCCGCCACATTTTCGTCCGGGATATATGCGCCGTCCATATCGACCAGATGGATGATCTCCTGAAAATGCGACTTCACGAAATGGTTTTCCTTCGCATAAAGCCTTACAACGTTTCCAAGGACCGAAACAATATTGGAGGGGCCGACCCCTTTTTCAGTCGTGATATCCTTCCGCATCACATGCAGGTAAACAAACCGCCCATCATACAACCGGCTGAGCACCGCGCCCAGGGCCGTTTCATCCGATGGGCCCTCCACGATCACAAAAACCACTTTTTTACGAGCCATGCAGTTCACCGGCTTCCCGAAATGCAAGCGCGATCTCGTAATTATTTGTCGGATCGTAAACCGGCTCGCTTTGTTCGCCAAGCATGATATCGCGATAATAAAAATCCCGAAGGTTATGGTTGGGCTTCACATTGGTCATGCGGATATACCGATGATCCGGATTCGTCGTCGTGAACGCGATATAACCGCGATCCAAAGTTTCCAGCGGGCGCAGGTTATGCGAGGTAAAAATAAGCTGCCCTTTTCCCTTTTCGGAGACGACGCGCAGGATTTCGCCCAGCAGGTATTCAAAAATACCTGCGTCAAGTTCGTCGATCGCCACCGTGATCGACGCCCGATTATATACGCCGATCAGCAAATGCAAAACCGAGATGATTTTTTTAATGCCCTCGGATTCATACCGCAGCGCGATCTCTTTTTCGTTCCGGCACGAAACCAGCTGTATTTGTACGCCGGTCTTACCGTTTTTCAGAAGCTGCTGTCCCAGTTCGCGGACGCCGACCGTCAGCCCCGGAATGACCTGCGACAAAACGACGTTCATATTCCGGATGACTTTTTTGATGATATCCAGCATTTCCAAAGGATAGGTTGTCGTCCCTTCCAGCCGGACCATAAGACTGCCGGCCGCGCCGATGTTTTTTTCTTCATATTTGAAAGCGAGCGGCAAGGCGTCCATGGCGATCAAGCCGGAGTTTGTGGTATTGATCACGAACAGCTCGAAGTTTCCGAACGCGACCAGTCGCTCGATCACGAACAGATGTTTTTTCAGCGTTTCATCAGCGCTTTCCCGTCTTTTGCGGAGCGCCTGAAGCAATTCCTTGGAAAAGATGAAGGAACGGGAGGTTGCGGCCGCCATTTTTTTTGCTACCAGCAGATCCATCCGGACGTCTTCCTCGGTCCCGATCAGGCATTTATACTTTGCCGCCGGGACAAAGACATCTGCCGTTTTCGTGTCGATCAGCCGGCTCATGGGGGATCTATCATGATCCGATGCAAACGAATAACGCAGTGTTTCATCCAATATGAGCACCCGGCATTCGTCCCCGTCGGGATCCTCAAGCCCGGTATTTGCCAAATGCGGTTCCACAACCTTTTGCATACGGAACGCATAGCATACACGGTAGGTTTCATCCTGCTTTTGGATCGCAAACTGGTATTCCAGAGCGGCGCAGGACGCGTCTACATGGATAAAATCCGCAAACTTGGCAGGGATCTGGCTTCCGCAGACCGCCAGCCGCAAAAGTTCAATGGCATCGATCAGCGCCGTTTTCCCCGAGCCGTTTTGTCCGTACAGACCCAGGATGTTGGCCTGAAACGGTTTCCGCGGGTTCCGAAGATCGATGTGGCCGTCCATGACATTTTTCAGCCCCTGAATGGAAATCTTTTCGAGCCGCACACTTGTTTCGTTCATTCGTCCGTCCTCCATTCTATCTTGTATCATATCATATCCCGAAACGGGAATCAAGATTTTCGTCACAAATTGTTCCGATTTTCGGTTTTATGCTATCGAAAGGATTCCCCTAAATCCAGGATTTGATACCAGCGCCGGACAAGACGGATAAAAAACGGCGGCGTGCCGGACGCCGGTTTGGCGCACTGCGCCCGGCTGTGTTTTCCGTTTGGCACGGCATTCTAACCGTCCAGCCGAAGCCAGACAAAGCCGAAGCCGGAGGGGCAACCCCTCCGGCTTTTCGGCGGTATGGAATTATTTCGCGAGGACGAGCGGGGAGAACACCACGTAAGCCAATACCATAATGGTAAGTACGACGGCGGAAACGACCTTGCCCTGCTTCCAGGGGGTCAGATCGACTGCGCCCGCATCGTTGAGGATAAAATCGGAGCTGCGCGGGGAAACCTTTGTGATGATCGCCACAAGGAGCATATCGAACACGAACAGCCCGGCGGTGAAATACAGATAATGTACATTTTGCAGCGCGGGGATGACATTCCGCAGCCCGAATTGCAGCGCGCAGTACAGCACGACATGCACGGGGATCACGATCTTCGGCATGACGGTTGGCACGCGTTTGGACAGGAACCCGACAAGCAAACATACAAAAATAGGGGTATTGAAGGCTGCGAAGCAGGAATTCACGAAGGTCGTGATCCCGCCCATATACAGCATGAACGGCGAAAGGATGGTGGAGAACACGGCAACGGCGGTACCGAACCGCTGGCCGATCTTCACCATATAGGAATCCGGCGCGTCGGGATTGAACACGGGGCGATGGATGTCGAGCGCGTAAATGGTCGACGCGGAATTGAGAACGGAGTTGAACGAGGAAAGGATCGCGCCGAACATGACCGCGGCAAAGAACCCGAGCAGCGGGGTCGGCACGACTTCGCGGACGATCAGCGGGTACGCCGCGTCGCCGTTATCGACCAGCGCCGCGTCTCCAAACATATAAAACGCAATGATGCCGGGGACCAGAATAATAATGGGGGTCAAAATCTTCAGCAATCCGGCAAAGACCGCGCCTTTTTGGGCTTCCGCCAGATTTTTCGCGCCGAAGGTACGCTGTATGATCGACTGGTTGGTCGCCCAATAATACAGGTTATTGACCAATAGGCCGGTAAACAGCAGCGGCCACGGCATATAGGGCTCGTTCAGGTTGGCGGCGTTGATGGAATTCATCATTGCCGGGTCGGTGTTGGTGAACAGGTTCCAGCCTTCGGAAAAGCTGCCGCCGCCCAGTGCGATCAGTCCGAAAATGGGCACAAGCAGCCCTCCGAACACCAGCCCGAAGCCGTTGATCGTATCCGAGAGCGCGACCGCATGCAGGCCGCCGCAAAGCGCATAGATCGAGCCGACGATCGCCGTCGCGGCGCAGACGATCGCGATTGCGGAAAAACGGCTGAGGCCGAACAGGGCGTCGATCTGGAAAATGTTCACGAACACCTGCGCGCCCGCGTAAAGGATGTTGGGCAGCATGATAACGACGTAGGAGACCAGCACGATCAGGGAGACCAGCCGCCGCACGTTCGCGTCATACCGCATTTCAAAAAACTGCGGCACCGTGGTCAGGCCGCTTTTCAGATAACGCGGCATCAGCACAAAGGCGAGAATGACCAGCGCCACCGCCGACGTGACCTCCCAGCCCATGGGGCTCATGCCGATCCGGGCCGATTGGGCGTTCATGCCAACCAGCTGCTCTGCGGAAAGGTTGGTCATTAGCAGTGAACCGGCAATGATCCCGCCGGTCAGGCTGCGCCCCGCGAGGTAATAGCCGTCCTGGGAATCGAGATTGTCGTCCTTCGTTTTCCACCAGGATATCAGCGCGACCAGCGCTGTAAATCCGACGAAGGTAATGGGTACGATCCAACTCATTGATATGTCCTCCTTTTTACTGTTCAGGGCTGCGGCCCTTGCATCCGTGCAGCCCTGTAAAACCTCCCGCCGGTCCACCGGACGACGGGGCTTCTGCAACGACGCCAAAACGTTTGGTAGTGAACAGGGAGCTTGCGGCGGGGATGGACGCCATTCCTTCGCCGTGCGATGCGGCAGGACGGGTTGCGCGCAGCGGTGTGCAATGTGCATTAAGGGGGCGATATTGCGCGCAAGAGCCGGCCTACAGGCGGTGCAGGCGGGCGGATCGCCGCTGTGCGGTGTGCGCTGTGCATTTTTTGCAAAAGCAACTGTGCATCAACCGCTTCGCCGTCACAATCCGCGAAAGGTGCGCTTGGAGGGTTCGGTAAAGGATTTTGCGTGGTTTATAACGAATATAAGTGTTTGCAAACGGCTTTCGGGGGATAAGCTCCAGATCCGCACCTGTGCGATTTGGTGTGCGTTTTATGGCGTTATTATACCATCGTGTGCCAAAGCGTTCAATAGGATCCTGGCAAAAAGCTGGATTTCTACGGATTGCATCAATCCTTTGGTTCTTCTTTGGTGATATCGACGTCCTGAAACGGCGATATTGCACGAAAATACGTGCTTTTGACGCGTGCATTTTTTTGCACAAAATCGATGGAATTTTTAAATGCACAAAAATGCACGGCATATCAATGGATGAACCGCGCATTTTTAAGAGCGGCGCAGCCTTTGCCGCGCCGCTCAAAGCATCTGCCTGACCATAGCCCTGACCGGGGTATATTCCAATTCCTGCCCGAACGGCTGTCCCTCGACAACATGCTGATAAAGGAGGAGGGGCGGACGATAGCCCTGCGTATACAATTCCTGTTCGAGGATAACGTCGATCCGGCCGCGCCGGAGATCTTCCCGGTTTTGCGGGCTGAGGTTGAACGCAATCACGCGCACCTTGCCGGTCAGCCCCAATTCCTGAAGTGCATCGCAGACCCCGCGCGCGCCGGTTGCCGCGACATAGACCCCGCGCAGGTCGGGGTGGGCCTCGATCGTATGCAAAAGGATCTCGTGTGCGAAATCATCCTGATTAAAACAGCTTTGCAGCGGGAGCGTTTGCAGATGGGGGCAGTTTTCGCGCGCCTCCTGCTCAAAGGCGGCGCACCGCTGCTTGAGCGGGTAATGGGTCAGGTGCGCGGTGATGGGGAGCACCTTTCCGCCGCCGGGCAACAGCAGCCCCATCAGGCCTGCGGCGACCCGTCCGGCGCGGCTGTTATCCGTCCCGACATAGCAAAGCCGTTTGCATTCGGGAAGGTCGCCGTTCATAGTCACGATCGGGATGCCGTCATCGGCCAGCGCGGCAAGATATTCGCAGAGGATCCGGTCGCTTGAGGGGGCGATCGCCAGCGCATTGATCCCCAGCGCAAGCAGTTCCCGTATGCAGGCAATCTGCGCCTGCGAGTCGAACTGTTCCAATGTACGGATATGCACGTTGGAGCCGCGGGCGCAAATTTTTTCGCGGGCGGCTTCCGCGCCTTCGGCAACGCGGCGCATGGAGGACGTTTCGATGGAGGGGATCACGACCCCGAGGGAGAAAGCCTTCGGGCTGAGGGTATGCAGCGCGGCGGACCGCTTTTCGACATATCCCAATTCGTCCGCAATATCGCGGATCTTTTGCGCGATCTCCGGCTTGACCTTGCCGCGATTGTGCAAAACACGGTCGACCGTACCACGGGACACGCCCGCTTCTTCTGCGATTTGCTGGATCGTAACCGCCATGCTGAGACCCCTCCTCCCCGGGCAATGTGCAATTCGGCTTTTTCTTTATTGTCGCACAGATTTTGGATATTTGCAATGCTTTTTTGCAGAAAAAGTAAAAAAGCACGGGACCGCCGCCGCCAGTGCTGCGCTTGCCCCAAACAATTACAGCCCTGCGGAAAACAGGGCTGTGCGTATTGGTAGGGGATAGCCGTCAACGCGGCGGTTGGAACGCCTGACACATTTGGCCGGATGGATCGCCTGTGCGGCGGACGTTCCGGCCGGAAGCGCGTCCGTGACGGCGCCTTTCGCCGACACACGGTCTGCCTCGCTTCATATAGAAACTGCCTGCGGCCTTTCGGCGGTCAGGCCGGGAGCGTCCCCGGCGCGGACGCACCTTTTATTTTGCTTTGCTTTTGATATATTCATCCATCGCCGCAGCGGCGCGCTTGCCCGCGCCCATCGCGAGAATGACCGTGGCAGCGCCGGTCACGGCATCGCCGCCCGCGAACACGCCGTCCTTGGAGGTGATACCAGTCGCGTCGTCGGCAACGATGCAGCCGCGCCGATTGGTATCCAGTCCAGGGGTAGTGGAACGGATCAGGGGATTGGGGCTGGTGCCGATTGCAACGATGATGGCGTCCAGATCGAGCGTAAACTCACTGCCTTCGACCGGCACGGGGCGGCGGCGTCCGGAGGCGTCCGGCTCGCCCAGCTCCATCTGCTGGCAGACCATGCCTTTTACCAGATAGGTGTCAGGGTCGCCCAATACCTCGAGCGGAGCGGTCAGGAACTTGAAGACCACGCCTTCTTCCTTTGCGTGATGGATCTCCTCGAGACGGGCGGGCAGCTCGGCTTCGCCGCGTCGGTAAACGATATAGACTTCATCCGCGCCCATCCGTTTGGCGCAGCGGGCGGCGTCCATCGCCACGTTGCCGCCGCCGACGACGGCGACTTTTTTCGCCTGCATAATGGGGGTCGGGGAACCATCCTTGTAAGCCTTCATCAAATTGACGCGGGTCAGATATTCGTTGGCGGAATAAACGCCGTTGTAGTTTTCACCGGGCACATGCATGAAGGTGGGCAAGCCCGCGCCCGAGCCAACGAAGACGGCTTCGTAGCCGTCGGCGAACAGGTCGTCGATGGTTTCGGAGCGTCCGACCACGAAATTCAGCACGAATTCGACCCCCATTTCCTTGAGGGTGTCGATCTCGCTTTGTACGATCGCCTTGGGGAGACGGAATTCCGGGATGCCATACATCAACACGCCGCCGGCGGTGTGCAGCACTTCAAAAACGGTCACATCATAGCCCATCCGCGCCAGATCGCCCGCGCAGGTCAAACCGGCGGGGCCTGCGCCGACGACGGCGCACTTGCGGCCGTTCTTTTCGATCTGCACCGGTTTCTTTTCGGCATGTCCGCGCGCCCAGTCGGCGGCGAAGCGTTCCAAACGGCCAATGGCGACGGGTTCGCCCTTGATGCCGCGCACGCAATGCTTTTCGCATTGGCTTTCCTGCGGGCAGACGCGACCGCAGACGGCAGGCAGCGCCGAGGTCTCCTTGATCTTGTCCGCGGCTTCGGCAAATTTGCCTTCGGCGACCAATGCAATAAAATCCGGGATCCGTACGGCGACCGGGCAGCCCTGGACGCAGGGGCGGTTTTTGCAGTTGAGGCAGCGGGCGGCTTCTTCCATTGCCATTTCGGGCGTATAACCCAGCGCGACCTCTTCAAAGTTTTTATTCCGGATGTCGGGCGCCTGTTCGGGCATCGCGACCTTGTCGGCTCTCATGTTCGCCATGTCATTTTACCTCCATTTTGTGCAAGTTGCATTCATGCTTTTCCATCGCAGCCTTTTCCTGCGCCTTGTACATGGCGGAACGGCGCATCGATTCGTCGAAGTCGACCAAATGGCCGTCAAAATCGGGGCCGTCCACGCAGGCAAACCTGGTCTCACCGTCAACGGTAAGACGGCAGCAGCCGCACATCCCGGTGCCGTCGACCATGGTCGCATTCATCGAAACGATGGTTTTGATCCCGTAGGGGCGGGTGGTCTCGCAAACGAATTTCATCATGATCATGGGGCCGATCGCGATGACGGCGTCGTACCGGTTGCCTGCGTCGATCAATTCCTTGAGCACCTGCGTGACCAGCGCCTTGCGGCCATTGGAACCGTCGTCGGTAACGATATGTAAATTGGTGCTGGCCGCGCGCATTTCGTCCTCCAAAATGATGATATCCTTGCTGCGGAAGCCGGCGATCAGGTCGACCTCAGCGCCCATATCATGCAGGGCTTTGGCCTGCGGGTAAGCGATCGCGCAGCCAAGTCCGCCGCCGACGACCGCGACTTTTTTAAGGCCTTCGAGCTCGCTGGGCCGGCCTAACGGGCCGACGAAGTCATGGATATACCCGCCTTGCGGCAGTTCGCTCAGCGCCTGGGTGGATGCGCCCGCGGCCTGGAAAATGATGGTGACTTCTCCGGTTCCTCGGTCGTAATCGGCAATGGTGAGCGGGACGCGTTCGCCATCCTCATCCACTCGGAGGATGATAAACTGCCCGGGTTTGCACTTGCGCGCAACATGCGGCGCGTCAACGACCATCAAAGTGGTATTGACGTTCAGCGTCTTCTTTTTCAGGATCTTATACATTTTTCTTGACTCCCTCACTTCTTTGGGCAAAAATAACGATATACGTTATATAGTATACGGCGGATATCGAAAAATAGCAAGGGGGAAAGGGCAGGAAACCACGGCAGTTTCATAAAAATCCCAGAAAAAGGCAGCCATTGAAAGAGAGACGT
>CAJUGU010000146.1 GCA_910586105.1 uncultured Eubacteriales bacterium
CTCCATCATGGCAGCGGTACATATCATTATGGCGATTGGGGCGTATGGCTGTAAACGGGATTTATAGAATAAAAGACAAAGAAAAGTGAATATGAAACCTCTCAAAATGCCGTTGCATGGATAAAAGCCCAAGCAACGGCATTTCCTTATCTCGAGACTGCCGAAAATTCTGTGTAAACGATAAGACTAGACAGTATGAAAAAGCATGACAGAGTCAAGAATTGGAATAAGAACCAATACAAGAAGGAGTCGAAAAACCATGCAGTCAGCGCCACAAAATTTATTGAATGAATACGTTGCAAGCCAAAACTTTACCAGTACAGCGGATATCATGGATGCAATGAAAACTATGTTCCGAGATGCGATCGAACAGATAATGGAAGCCGAAATCGATGAAGAGTTCGGTCGGACACGATGTCAGCGAACAAGTGAAGAAGGAATACCCAGGAACTATCGAAATGGCTATACAAAGAAAACAGTAAAAACGCAGCTGGGCGAAGTGCCCCTGAAAATCCCCCGAGATCGAAATGGAGAATACGAACCTCGGATCATCGGAAAATACAGCCGGAATGCAGATGGGATGGAAGACAAGATCCTATCGCTATATGCTTGCGGAATGAGCCAGCGTGACATCGCGGAACAGATCAAGGAATTATACGGAGTTGAGATATCCCCTGAACTGGTGACAAAGATCGGTGAAAAAATCATGCCGGAGGTTACAGCCTGGCAGAACCGCCCGCTGGAAAAAGTCTATCCTTTTGTGTTTATGGATGCGATCCATTACAAGGTACGGGAAGACCATCATTATGTAACCAAGGCGGCATATGTAGTTTTAGGCATTCCGCTGGAGGGGCAAAAAGACATTCTGGGCATCTGGATCGGGGAGCATGAAAGCAGCAAATTTTGGCTGAATGTGTTGAATGATCTCAAATCCAGAGGGATCATGGACGTTTATCTGTTTTGTACAGATGGGTTGTGTGGAATGATGCAGGCCATTGAAGCGGTCTATCCGCAAAGCCGTTTACAGCGTTGTATTGTGCATCAGATAAGATCCTCCACCAAATATGTCAGCTACAAAGATATCAAGCATCTTATGGCCGATTTAAAGCAGATCTATACAGCAGCCACCTTGTCAGAGGCCGAGGCAAATTTGCAATGTTTTGCTGAAAACTGGCGTACAAAATACCCGTCCTACGTAAAGAGCTGGGAGGAAAACTGGTGTGTTTTAAGCACATTTTTTGAATATCCTCCCGAGATCCGGAAAATCATATACACGACGAACATTATTGAAGGGCTGAACCGGCAATTCCGTCAAATCACGAAGAACAAGCCCGGTTTTACCAATGATGATTCTTTGCGCCGGATGTTGTATTTAGCGTCAAAACGGATCATGAAGCGGTGGCGGACACGCTATCAGAACTGGGACCTTGTGCTCAACCAGCTTTCCATTTTGTTTGCCGGTCGGGACGCTGGCTGATCCCTCTTGGCAGGGTTCCCGGAAAGCGGGAGCGGTTGGTGACCAAGGGATCAAGCCAGTTCTCTGCCGCGTTTATACGTTGCCAATTCCCATTTTGTCAAATTTCGCTTACACAAATTTCTATTTTTGAATATGTAATCAGCAAGAAGCCGCCCCCAAAGAGGGCGGCTTCTTGCTGATTTTGGCTGTTTTTTTACAGCCCCTGCGATTGGCGGTTATCTGCCTCTGCCATCCCAGTCGCTGGGAGAGATCTGGATATCCAAGTCGCCGGTTGGGCGGTTATTTTCGTCCAGCACCGGAACGAAAGTAACCTGAAGCGGGCTGTTGTGCGAGTTTGGAACAGCGTCGCATATACGGTTTGTAAAGTTGATGAATGCGCGCTGCGAGCCGTTAAAGGTAAGGTTGATCGTATTTGTCTGGATACCATTATTGGCTGCCGCGGTATTGATCGTTATGAGACTGCTGCCGCCGGACTTTAGCATGGTAGCACTGATGTAATCAGAAGGCCGGGACGGATCTGTGGATTCTGTTCCCAGTGTAACTGCTTTCAACGCCGGTGGATTACCGGTTTGGGTGTTGTAGTACAAGGGTTCGTTGAACATCAGCGAGACTTCATAGCCGGTGATCGTAGTACCGCTGTAAACGGGGCTATAGCCAACGTCTACGATGTAAGGCGCTTCGCGGTCAGCCTTAGTGACCGGATAGTTCGCACGGAACGCATCGCCGGAGCCCTGCGGGCTTTTTGCTACAGCAAGGAATACATATTGGATGTTATCCGTCATGTTATGCTGCGTGCAGTCCACGACTTCAGTACCGCCTGCTACGGTGTCGCGCGAACCAACGCCTACGATGTTTTCGCCGCCGGAACGGGAGCGGATGAATTCCGCCATCGTATTTTTGGCATCATCGCGTGCGAGCTGATCAAACAGGGAGGGGTAAAGCCCTGCGGCGTTCGGGACGTATGCATTTTTCTGCATTGCATCAAGAACGGAAATGTTTGCGTCTCCGGCACTCAGGGAACCCTTGTTGATGTCTACATAAGTGATGAATGGAGCCTGAAGCATCGCGTACATGTTGGTATTGTTCGTGACCAGCTTGTAATTGGTCGTGGCGCGGATATCCGTGCTGATCGCGACGGTGGAGTTATCCGTCCGTTCCAACGTCAGGATCGGCTGTACGATCTTTTCGGTATGGAAGGTGTACAGCTCTGTGGGGGAGTAGACCTGGCCGTCGCCCTTGGTAACAAGGTAGACGAAGTAGTCCGTATCCGCCTGCAAGTCGGTCAGCGTGATCTCGGTCAAACTGGTGCCAACGACCTGACTGCCCTTCTTCGCGGTCGGGTTGGTGATGCCCGCGGGGTTGACGATATTCAGATTCAGCGGAGTCCGGATTTGAATCTCCGGTCCGGTGCCTAAAGTATCCCGGTATTCACCCGTACTGCCGTCTTTCGGGATATCGATAGTACCGTCCACAAATGCGGAATAAACATTGTTGATTACGTCCGACCCGTAATTGAAGGAACCGGAGGTGCCGACCACATTGGCGGGCGCTACTACGTAATAGACCGTGCCAAGGCGGTTGAGCATCAGTTTCATGATCGCGGTGGTGTCGCCGACCTCAAATTCCGGCGCGTTATTATCAAACTCCGGATACCGCTGGTCGCTGAACTGACGATAGGGGCGGAACGGCTTCGGCGTACCGATGTCGGAAAGCTCGCTGTTCTCGACCATCTCGTCATAGTTTGCAACGACGTTCGCGGCAAGGTTGCCCAGCGCGACCGAATTGCCGGCCATCACGTTGATCTGAGCAATGATGCGGGTGCTCCACGAATTACGTTCGCTCTCGGGCATATCCCCGATCTGCGTGAAGTGGATGGAGAAATAATAGGTATGCCCTTCTTCAAGGCCGCCCATGGTGTGGTTGTTCAGCTGGGGATAATCGTTGTTGCCTTCCGCGTTGACCTGACGCATGTTGGCGCTGATACCGTCAAAATTGGTGCCGTCGGTAATGACGCTGTGGTTGCCAAGCTTTTCCCAACCGGTGTTATCCACATTCCAATAAAGGTCGAACTGCGCCGACTGGTTCAGCCAGATCAGCATATCCCAGTCGATCGCGTCTTCCACGGTGGAGGTGGAACGCGGGGTGATCGAGAACGAGATATCGGCTTCGATCACGTCGCCCTCGAAGGGGATGGTGGTGATATTTAACGGTTCCAGGTAGACCTCTGCCGAAATGGTCGTGAAGCGCGGCAGATCGGTCTGCCCCATGCGGTTCTGCGCGGTGGAGGTATCGGTGATATCCTTCAGCCGGAAGAAATAGGTCGTGCCGCTCTTCAGGCGGAGGCAGCGGTTTGAGTCGCCGCTTGAGGGGAAAGTCACGACGAGCTTGCCGTCGTCTTCCTTTGTAACGACCGCGTTCCGATAATCGAGGGTCGCGGTATCGACAAGCGTCGGTAACGTACTGCCGACGGGCAGGGTGTACAGCTCGATTGTGCTGGCGAGGACGCTGCCGAGGGTATCCTTGGCGATCCGTTCTTCCGTCGGGTTATTGCGCGCGGCAACAACGTCGTTGTACAGCTCCAGGAAGCTCTTCGAGGAAGTCGCACCCTTTACCTCTTCGCTGAATATGATCCGGATATCGGTATCCGCGTAGGGGCGGAGCGTGTTGACCGAGTCGCCTTCGGGGAAGCGGGTGAATTCCTGCGTCGCGGTCGGGGCCGCGTTATCCAGGGTGTTGATCTGCACCATGCGCACCGGGTCGGAATAGTTGCCCGAGGTGTCCATTGCGACATAGTAAACGTCGTAGCGCTTCTGCGGCTGAAGGCCGGTAACGGTGAAGGTGAAATCGGTCATCGCGCGGGCGTTGACGCGCCCGCTGCGCAGGCCGTTCAGGCCGTTTGCGACTTGAAGTTTGGCATAGTCGCTGTGCAGGGATACGCCGGTGCCGGTCGTGATCGTAGTGCCGCGGATCGGCGAAGCGTCGTCGTTGCTTTCATCGCCGGGAGCTACAAAGTACGCGGTCGCCGTAACGGCCTGATCGGGCATGATGAAGGTCGAGGTGCCGTTGACGAAGGTCGAAATGCTGTCATCGTCGTCCTCCGGCGGGTCGAGCTCGGTCACGCGCAGGCTCGACGGGTCGATCGCCCAGCGGCGGAAAATGTTCGTCGTGACGGTCTCCGGGGTGATCGTGACCAGGTCGCCCGGTTCATAGGTGCCGCCGCCCAGGCCGCCGATTACGGTCACGGCATGCGCGCCGGTGTCGGTGTTGGGGTCGCGCGGGGGCTTCGGGTAGAGGTCGCCTTCCGCGACGACGACCCAATAAACGGTGCCGTCTTCATCGAGCGAGCCGGTGAGGGCGACCGAAGTCGTCTGTTCGTTGGTCGCATACGGCAGGGTGATGAATTCGGGCGGCGTGAGGTCGGCGGTGGTGAATTCGAGCTTGCGCACGGCGGAGCTCAGGCCGCCGTCGAAATCGAGCAGCCACAGGTACATGTCGTAATCCACCCGGATACTGGGGTCGTCGGCGTCGCCGAGCAGGTCGCGGGCCGTCCATTCGGTGATGGGGGTGTTCTTGGTCATGCTGAACACGCCGGAGGCGACCGAACCCTCGAGCGAATTCGACAGGAAGCTGTTTGCGGTCGGGGCCGCGCTGCCGCGCGGGAAGATCGCATAATACATCTGGCAGGTCTTGGTGGTCATGGCCGTCAGCTGCGCGTCGGTCTCGGTGATGTTGCTGAGGTAGGGGTAACCGGTTGCGAAATTGGGCGCGGTATTATCCGGCGTCGTGAACATGACGTTCTTGACCGTGCTGCGGTCGCCGCGGGAGTCGACCAGCACGGCGGACAGATAATAAGTACCGTCGACGGTCAGCCCGGCGATCCGCACGGAGGCCTCGGTGTTGGAGGCGGTCAGCCGGGACTGGCCGCGCGCGGTATAGGTCGGGCCGTAAGTAGGCGGGTTGACCAGAATATCGGCGTCGGTGACCGGCCCGTAGACCTCAGGGGTGATGGCATAATAGACCGTGCCGCTCTTGTTGCCGGAGAAGACGCCCTGGACGGAGGTCGGGCCGATATCGCTGGCCTTGGGATAACCGGCGAGCAGACGCGGGGAAGACGAGGATTCCTCGGCGAGCTTGGAATCCATGACCGTGCCCGCGATGTTGGCGGTCAGGCCGGGACGGATGATGATCTCGTCCGGCAGCATGGAAGTGCGCACGCCGGGGGCGCTGACGGTCAGGGACCCGATGTCGCCGTCGCCGGTCACGGTGACGCCGGCATCCAGGAAGAGGTGATCGACCGTGCCGTCGGCGTCGATCACCAGCCGGGAATCGACCGCTTCCTCGGAAATGGTCAGGTTTTCCACGGAGCCGGTACCTACGGTCAGCAGCGATTCCGGGGTCTTGTTGACCGCCGTCTTTATGTTCCCGGCGAGGGTGAACCGCATTTCCTCGGCGTTGCCATCCTCATCCAGGGTAGGCTCGCCGTCGAGGGTGATGTTGAGCAGGCCCATGCCGTCGCGGGAATTGTCCTCGATATAGGCGTTGGTCCTGACCGTGGTCTGGGGGATCAGGGTATCGTTCTGGGCGCTGAGCGAGACATACTGCCCGCTGAGGCTGTCTACCGTCATGGACTGTGCGGTCACGTTACGCAGCACGACGCTGGCCGCGCCGCTTTCGCTCTCGCCGCCGCCCGCGACGATGATCCGGCCGAGCACGTTGACGTTTTCGAGCGTCACGCTGCCCAGCCCGACGCCGCCGGTCAGGTAGAGGTCGCCCGCGATGGTGGTATTCCGGAGCGTGGCGCCGGGGGTGTTGATGGTCACGTTGCCGTAAACGCCGCCCAGCGTGTGCGCGCCCGAGGTATTGATCAGCGTGCCGAGAGAATCGGCCAGCAGCTTGATCATTTCGGCGCGGGTGATGTTGGAACGCGGGCGGAAGGTGCCGTCCGAGAAACCGTTCGCGATGCCGCCGTCCACGGCGGATTTGATGTACCCCTTGCTCCAGTTGGAGAAGGAACGCCCGTCGCTGAACTGGGTCACTTCCCCGGCGGACGGGTCGAGGCGCATGTTGCGCGCCAGCAGCGTGATCGCCTGCTCGCGGGTCAGGTTGCCGTTGGGCGTTGCAGTCGTCTCGGTGGTGCCGCTGAAATATCCGGCGTTGTAGCCGATCGCGATGTCGTCGGCATACCAGGCATAGGCGGGCACGTCGGTGAACGGGGTTTCGGTGGTGTCCGAATACCCGTAGGCCCGGTTGATCATGGCGGTGAATTCCGCCCGGGTGATCTGGGCGTTCAGCTTTTGGGCGCTTGCGTCGCTGCGGGTGATGACGCCCCAGCTCGAAAGCTTATCCACCGATTCCTGCACCCATTCGGTGCCGGCGGCGGCAGGCGGCGTGAAATGGACGGAGCTGAACAGCATGACCGCGCTCAGCAGCAGCGCCGCGGCTTTTCTTCGGTGCGGCTTAAGATTTAGCATTCTTGGGTCCTCCTTTTAACGTGGTGCGAGGGCTGCTCGCAGCCCTTTCCAAAAACTCCTGCCCCCGCGCGGATGGCCGCGCGCTTCCGGCGGGAGATAAAAGGCAATTTTCACGCCATTCCCGGCGGCGTACTGAAAGATAGACATAATCGGTCTCCTTGCGTAGGTTTCCTTTATTATAGCAGATTTACAGCCCAAGTGCAAATAGGGGAATGGCTGGAAATTTGAAAAATTTCTGCGGGAAAACCTTCCGGCCGGGGCGAAGGAAAATTTTTTGAAAAAAATTTGCGCCGGGCGCTAACCTTTTTTGAGAAGTTGTCGATAAATAAATATAAGCTGTAAACAGGCTGATGAACGCGCCGGGAGCCGGGCCGGGGGCCCGGCGGTTCCGGAAAATAATTTAAGGTAAAGGCGGAACATTGTTATGGGCAACGATATGATGGAAGCGTATCTCTATGAGATGAATACGCTGCTGGAACAGGTGGATGAGATCGTATTATCCGCCGAAAACAACGGGAGCTTTTCGGAAGACGAGGTCAATGAGATCTTCCGCATCATGCATACCTTTAAGGGTTCGTCCGCAATGATGGAGTTCAACTCCCTCATGACCGTGGCGCACCGCGTAGAAGATCTGTTCTTCATTATCCGTGAAAAATCAATGGCGGTGATTCCCGACAGCCTGCGTCCGGAGCTGTTCGACCTGATCTTTCAGGCGATCGACTTCTTCCGCGGCGAGGTCGAGAAGATCGAAAACGACCAGCCTACGACCAACGATATCGATGGGTTCCTGCAAAAGGTGAACGGCTTCCAGCGGAAGATCGAGGGCGGGGACCCGGCGGAAGCCGAGGCCGCGCCTGCGGCGGAGGAAGCCGCCCCTGCGGAAAGCGGCGGGCCGTCCTTCGGCAGCGCGGAATATCCCTTCACCTTGCAGGTCTTCTTTGACGAGGGGTGCGGGATGGAAAACCTCCGCGCCTTCATGCTCGTCAATTCGATCCGCGAGGCAGGGGCGGGCAAGTTCGACTTCATCCCAGCCGACGTGGATACGAACGCTGAAAGCGCCGCCGTGATCGTCGACAGCGGTTTTGTGCTGCGCTTCGCCACGGCGGAGGACCGCGAGGCGGCGCTGCCGATCATCAACAATACCGCGACGGTCAGCATCTGCCAGAGCATCGACTACGTCGGGCCCCCGGCGGCTCCGGCCGAACCCGCGCCCGCGCCCGCGCCCGCCGCAGAAGCC
>CAJUGU010000147.1:0-2022 GCA_910586105.1 uncultured Eubacteriales bacterium
CAGGCGTTAAACAGGCTGATGCAAATAATCACCGCCATCAACAGCACAAAAAGCCTTTCAACAGCTTCGTTATTTATTTTTCGGTTCACGGCTCTGCCGACAACCCCGCCGCCAATCCCGCCGCAAACCATAAAGAGCAGTGCGGCCCAGTTGAAATCCGGTACGCTTTTGGTAATCAGCGTGGTAGCAAGACTGGCGATCTGGCTGAACAAAATGATATAAAGGCTGTTTTCCGCAGCTGTTTTGGTATCCATGCTAAAGAAAAAGTACAGAAGCACCAGATTGATCGGCCCTCCTCCGATTCCGAGGAAACTCGACAGAATCCCCAGAACGAAACCGATAGCAACGCAGAGGGAAACGCTTTCAATTTGATAGGTCTTGATTCTGGCCTTAAAAATCGTGTAAAGCATCGTCCCCAGCGTAATCGCCGCCAGGCAGGCGGCCTGAACCGCTCCAACCGTATCCGCATTAGAAAACAGTTCCTTTATGATACTGAACAGCTGTTTTCCGAATACGCCTCCCACGGCTGCCCCAAGCGCCAGCGGAGTCCCGGTTTTCATGCTGACGCGGCTTTCCCCGGAGATCAGGTTCTTACCAACGGAGTAACAGCTCATGGAAAGGACCGTGCAGCCGGATAAAAAGCTGATCGTAGAAACGCTGGCCAATCCGAACAAATCCAGGGTCGGCTTGATGATAACCCCGCCGCCAATTCCGCAGATTGTGCCCACAACAGACGCAGAAAAGCTGACTGCTAAAAATAGCAGCGATGCAGCAGGTGTCATTTCCTTTCTTCTCCCTTTTCCAAATCTCCAAACCGTTGTTTGCATTGCTGGATCAGAAGGAACATATTGGTTCCTTCCGCAATCTGTGCTTTTATTTCGGACTCATATTCCGGCGGAACCAACCGTTTTACCTTTGCCCAAATCATCTCATTCGAGAACCGGCTGTCATAGTTGTAGGGAACTGCATCCGCGGTTTCCATAAGCCACAGCAGTAGATTTGATTTTAACTGGGCGGTAACGGTTTCCGTCCCGCACTCACCAAACAGATTGTGAAGCTCCTGTGGATCGGCTGTCAGGTCATACAGTTCGTCCCTGCCGTTGACACGGCTGACCAGCTTCCATTGCTTTGTACGCAACATGAAGCCTTTGGCATGGGCATCCGAATCCGTTTGCGCATAATGACGCGGCCAATAAGGATGGAAGGGCTGCGTCCCTTCCGGAGCGTTTGCATGAAACTCATCACAATGAATCTCATTCGGATTCCGGCCCCCTTCGCAGGTAACAAATGTCCGAACAATGGCTGTCCGGTCGGCGAGAATCCCCCGCAAAGACCGCCCATAATGCGTATGGGACGGTTCTGCCTGAGCAAAGTCCATGGCAGTGGCATAAAAGTCCACCAGCTCTACCAGGCTGTCTGAAATCCCGGCATCCAGTTCGACGCCCTTCGGCGGTTTCACCAGAAACGGTACCTTCGTCAGACAATCTTCAAAGGTGTTCTGTGCTTTCTCAGAAATTCCATAGTCCCCGGTAAAATCTCCATGATCGGAAAAAAAGAAAATAGCGGAATTGTCATATTCCCCTGCCGCCTTTAAGGCGTCGCACAATTTACGGAACATATCGTCTACCTTCATGCACATACCCAAATAGCAGGCACGAAGTTCACGCCAATCCGCCTCCGTATACTGCTCCATTCCCTGATGGCTGCGGATCGCCGCTTCAATATCCGGCTTGCCCGTACATTCCTCCGGTCGAATGCGGGACGGCAGTTTGCCCCGATCAATGGCGGAGTAATAAGGTTCTTCCACCTGATACGGGGGATGCGGATTGATCGTGCCAAGGAAAAGGCAAAGCGGCTGATCTTTTGGCTTATTTATAATTCTGGCAATCGCGGCATCCAAATCCTCATCATCAGGGCTATAGTTCCGACCGTTTGCATCCAGTCCCAGCCGTCCTCCAAAGAAAGAGTAGTATTCCTTCCCTCCCGGTTGGCCCCGCTGGACGCTGGGGCCTGGAGCGTCTG
>CAJUGU010000147.1:2040-8159 GCA_910586105.1 uncultured Eubacteriales bacterium
CACCGCCATAATAAATTTCGGAAGCATGGCGTTCCACCAGCCCTGGGATTTGCCCGGCAACAAGGTCGTTCCGGGCGTTCATCCAGACATAATAACCAGCGCTTTTCAGTTCTTCAAACAGGCTTGTTTCCTGCTCCCGCAGCAGATACGCCATGGTTCGATGGCCCGTGGTATGGGGATATAGGCCGGTTGTAAAGCTGCATCGGCTGGGGACGCATACCGGGTTTTGACAGAATGCGTTGCGAAAGGATACTGCCTCTGTTCGGGCAAAGGAATCCAGGAACGGCGTTTTCGCTGCCAGATTCCCCAGATGGGACAGCGCGTCAGCACGCATCTGATCCGGATTAAAAATAATAATATTGGGTCGTTTTTGCACAGTGTTCCCCCCTTAGGTTTATGAATGCGTCTTAACGCGCATATTCCGATAATGTTCTGATACCGCCGCATTGCCCCGATTCCTGAATCGGGACAACACGGCACAGGCAGTAAATGATTTCCCGATCCCCTGCGCTGGCGGGAAAGGCTGTTCATAAGACGTCAGTTTATGGAACCGGCAGCTTTCCGTTCCACCAGTGCACTCCGGATTTCTGCCATCTTCTCCGGCGTCAGCTGATAGAAATGCAGGCAAATCAGGTTTACAATCAAACCAATAATGGAAATGCCATACATGCCCAAAAGCCCGATAGCAAACAGCGGGATGCTGTATGGAGTATCCACAGTTGGGAGTTCCGAGGTGAATCCAATCATGGCGCACAGCAGTGCAATCACTGTTGAACCAAGAGAGGAAATGATCTTATCTGCAAGGTTGAACAGCGCACCGATGATACCGGGCAAATACTTGCCGCTTCGATATTCCTCATAGTCGATTACATCGGCAAGCATGGGGTTCAAGCTATTGGAGGCGACCATCCCGAATCCCTTCATGGCGCACCAGAGTACCAGATACGCAATGGTGAAGAAGGTCCACCCCTGGAAGCCCTCATAGCCGGGAAATGCCAGAGAATGTGGATCACCAAACATCCAAAGCAAAATACTCAGAGTGCATACAGCAAGCCCTCCCCAGCTGGAAACCACCAGCGAACGCTTCGCCCCGAACTTGCGGCCCAGTGCGCCGACTCCCAGCAGGATCATAATGATAGACGGCCACATTGTGTATGCGTTCGCAGCGGAACTAAGCTGGGAATTGCCCGCAACAATCGCGAAGATAATCACGACCACCGTCGCATTGCCCTGCAGCGTGGTTGCTAATTTATCCGTACCCGCGGAAAGCACAAGCATCAGAAGCTGCTTGTTATTGACAAGGACGCTTAACGCTTCCTTCATGTTAAAGCCGGGAGCAGGCTTGTCCTCCCCCTCTGGGCGCTTCACATCATGCTTGCCAAAGGAAAGAACCGACATGGCAATGCACACCAGGGAAATAATCGAAGTATAGCGCAGCAAGGTGGTAAAGAACTCCAGATTGAAGCCCCTGGTCATGGGCATGATGTGGGAAAAAACAAGAATCGGCATACCGCTGTACAGCAGGGTAAGCGCGATCCCGTTCAGCATGCCCATGGTCGCACGCTGCTTGGGATCGTTGGTCAGGACCTGGGCGCTGGCACGCAGGGCGCAGGCCTGCATCGTCGTCATCAATACAAAAACAAGGTAAATCAGGATAAAAACCACCTTGCGCGGCATACCCTCGGCAACCATCGGCGGAAGATAAATCAGCGCATGGCTGCTTATAAAACTGCCAATACCGCCCGCGATCATGAACGGACGGAATTTCCCAAGGCGGGTGTTGGTGCGGTCAACCACCATACCCATTCCCACATCGGTTACCGCATCCCAAATCCGGAAAATGGTGACAAAGGAACCTGCAATCACGACGCTGAAGCCGACAACCCCTGTCAAATAGTAATTGATGTACCCCGTGTAACTGATGTAGATGTTGACTGCGATGGACATTGCTGCTGCCATGAGCATCTGCAGCCAGGACGCCCGTTTGAATTGCTTGCTTTCGTTCATGGTATCTCCTCCTCAGTGTGTCAATGCGATACAACCCTGGAAGCAGTGGTCACACGGTTCTGTTGCTGCGGGTTGCTTTTCCGAATCTCCCATTGCGTATCGCGGCGGTCAGTCCTGCAAAAATCCGGAAAGCCTTCCCGATCCTCTCTTTGTTGATAATACACGATAATGCAGATTTTCAGTTGACTGTTTTTGATGATTGTGTTAAAATTTTGCTTGTAGTTAAAATTTTTGATGAACAGGGGGATTTTTATGCAGGACCAATTAAAAACTCCATGCCAGGAGGATCTGCTGAGAGATTATCTCGTAATGCTGAACAGGCTTTCGCTGCTCAGTGGCGTGGATATCGCCCTGTTCCGCCTGACCGGGGAATGCGTAACCCGCTACCGGCAGAAAAACAGTTCTGTTCCGGAGGAGATTTTTCGGCAGGTATCCGCCGCAGCCCTGAAAAAAATGCAGAATCGAGTGGCCGCCGATCTATCCTCCGGCTGCGTGTCCCTGCATCAAAGCAAGGAATCCTGTTTTTTCAGTCTGGCTGTTACCATTGGAGAAATGGTTTTTATTCTCCTGTTCGGCCCGTTTATGTTGACCGAGGAGCTTGAGAATCCTTTCCAACCGAAAAATCTGCGGTGTTTTTCCTGGGGAGCGCTGGAATCCATCCTTCCCATGTTTTACTGCACATCGGCCTCAAAAAGCACCGCTTATATCTCCCGTATCTCCGATCAGAAAAGCGAGTGGGAAGCGAGTATTGCTTATAACGACAGAGTCGCCATTCTGCACAACGCAAAAACCGAGTACGCCCTGATGGAAGCAATCCGCTGCGGCGATCTGGAGAACATACGCAGCCTCATGCTTCATCATTCCTTTATGGAACCATCCCATTATCACCCCAGCAATGATATCCTGCGGAATATGAAAAATATCAGCCTTTCTATCAATACCTTGTGTTATCATGCTGCCTGCGAAGGCGGCTGCCCCACGGTGTATATGCGGAGCATTGCCGCACAGTTCGCAGAACAGGTTGAAACGTGCCGCACGGTGCAGGAACTGGCAAACCTGCGCCGGGATTTTGCGCTTTTCTACGGCGAAAAGGTACTTGCTATGAAAAACGGGAGCCACAGCGTGCAAATGCGCAGCGTTATTTTTTACATCTACGATCATATGGCGGAGGAAATCCGCCTTTCGGATATCGCTGAAATATTAGGCGTTTCTGCCGGAGCGCTGTCCAGACGGATTAACCGGGAATATGGCGGCAGCTTTTCCGCGCTGGTGAACAATTTGCGCATTCAGCGGGCCTGTCAGTATCTGAATCTTTCGATTCCGGTTTCGGATGTTGCGGAACGGGTGGGCTATAAGAGCAGTTCCCAGTTTTGCCGCCACTTTCGGGAAATCAAACAAATGACCCCTACGGAGTGGCGGGAACAAAATCACGCGGCTCCCCATCACCCGAAAGAAAACGGACCAGACGAAGCTTGCAAATAACCCGCGACGAGGTGTTTTTCGTGAAAGAATGTTCCCTTTTAATCAAACCGGCTTCCAGCCTGTGCAATATGCGATGCAAATACTGTTTCTATGCGGACGAAGCCAGCAGCCGCAGGATTGCATCCTACGGTATCATGTCCTGCGAGACGGTCCGCCAGATTCTGACCTCCATAAGAAAAGACCTTGCGCCGGGTGACAGCTTAACGATCGCCTTTCAGGGCGGCGAGCCTACTTTAGCCGGGCTGGATTTTTTCCGGTATTTTTTCAGCGAGGCAGACAGCCTGTTATCCGGTATCCGGATGCGCTATGTATTCCAGACCAATGGTCTGCTGCTTCACAATGCCTGGTGTGAGCTGTTTCTGGAACGAAGCGTGCTGGTGGGACTCTCTTTGGATGGTCCCGCCGGAACCCATAACCTTCAGCGCCCGGATGCCGCTGGCAAAGGGACTTATAATCGAATCCACACAGCCATGCAGTTATTGCAGCGGCACGCCGTGCCCTTCAATGTCCTTACCGTTCTTACCGCTGCTTCTGCCAAACATCCTATCGCTATGTGGAACTGGCTGCTGAAAGAAAAAATTGAATATGTCCAGTTTATCCCCTGTTTGAATGATCTCAATGCAGTTGAGCGCTCCCCTTATGCGCTGACGCCTTCCCTGTTCCGTGATTTTTACCGCCAGATCTTTCCCCTTTGGCATCGAAGCATGGAGTCAGGGCAATTTATCAGCGTGAAGCTCTTTGATGACCTGATTAACCTTTATCTTGGAGGACGTGTCACCGCCTGCGGAATAACAGGCCGCTGTGCAATTCAATTTGTTGTAGAAGCCAACGGAGATGTGTTCCCCTGCGATTTTTATGCGCTGGATCAATATCGAATGGGTTCTTTATTGGAAAACACGCCCTCCGAACTGTTCCCGAAGGGAGAGCTATTTCTAACGGACGCCCGGAGCTATGTTCGGGCGGAACCCTGTGTCAGCTGTTCCTACTGCGCAAGCTGCCGCGGCGGCTGTAAACGTCTGACCGAAAATATGTATTTTGAAAACGGCATCTGCCGATATTCCGAGCTTTTAGACGAAATCCTGAATCCGCTTTTATCCTTTGCACGAAAATATCTTGCTGTATATTAAAATTTTCTTACAGTAGCCGTATGCTGCCGCAATCGAAAACTACATTACCATTTCCAGCTGCGGCGGAGCGCCGCTTCGGCCTTTGCAATTTCCATCAAACGCGTTTCACTTTGCTGGAGCAGCATTTTGAAGCTGCCGCAAAAATAGTTGTGCGGTTTACCGTCTTTGTAAACCCAATCGTTCTTACATCCGCCATTACAAATGTTTTGCCAACGGCAGGAACGGCATTCCTCCGGCTTATCGTTACCCCACTGCAAAAATGACTTTGCCTGTTCGCTGGCTGCCAGTTCAGAAAGCGTTTTTTCTCCCAGGCATCCCATTTCCCACTCGTCCAAAACGTAGAAGTCGCATGGATATACGGAGCCGTCTGCTTCTACTACAAAATACGTCCCGCACCGCCTGCAAGTGGCGCAAGTGCTTGTCCTGTCCCCCAACAGGATATGAACATAATCGTCAAATAACCGGACGCTGTGATAGTCCCCTTTCTTCCAGTCCTCATACCACAGATCGAATATACGGCACAGGAACTGTCCATAAGCTTCTGGTTTCAGGGAAAAGGGCATCTGTCCCCGCTTTATTCCAATAGGATCCAGGCAGGATATAAACTGCATAAAACCGATACCTAATTTTTTAAGCCCGCGATATGCCTTTTCCGGACTGCGGGCACATGATCCGGTCACTACGCAGAGAGCGTTGATTTTAACCTGATATTTTTGCAAAAGCCTAACAGCCTGTATGACCCGGTTCCATGTATGTTCCCCTTCCGCATCTATGCGGAAACGGTTATGGTTTTCCTTAAACCCATCTATGGAAATACCGACCAGAAAATCCTCTTGCCGGAAAAATTCCGCCCATGTTTTGTCCAAAAGGATACCATTGGTTTGAATTGAACAAAGCAATCTTGATATTCCGGGGATGGCGTTCCTTTATCTTCGCGGTAAACTGATGAAAATATTCCAATCCCGCCATGGTTGGCTCCCCTCCCTGGAACGTAAAGTTAATGGTCCCTCCAGGATCGATACACCTGAACGCCTGCTCCAGCAACTGGTCAACGACCGGCGGCTGCATAATCCCTCGTTTTTTTTGCAAACGATTATTTCCCTCGTCTTCATAAAAGCAATATTGGCAGCGCAAATTACAAAGACCGGATGCCGGTTTCACCAGGAAATTCAGAAATTTCATATTGTCCATCTCCGTTGATACTCTACAAAAACCACATTCTATACCGTTCAGGCCACATCACACAATTCGTGATACTGCCGCTGTTCCGCTCACCCGCTGGTATGAAACACATATCTGCTGTCTTATCGGTAAAGAGCACGGCTGTCCGCCGTGCTCTTTATCATAGGAATAAGAAGAAGAGAAGATGATCTAACCTATTCAAACTTCTTTTTTTGAACTATATTTCTCATTTTTTCTCTGTCATCCATTCTCATCTTTTACCATATTACTTCTCCGTTTCTTTTCAATCTGCACAGCCACAAACGCTTCTTTTGAAATTAT
>CAJUGU010000148.1 GCA_910586105.1 uncultured Eubacteriales bacterium
CTTCCGATCTCGGGGCAGCGCCCCGGACCCCGCCGCGCAGGCGAAGCAAACGGCAGGCCGGTACGGAACGCCTGCAAAATGGGTTTAATCCGCCTTCGGGAAATACTGCGGGAATTTTTCGCGGATCGTCGCCGCGTCAAATTTATAGCGGCTGAGATGACGTTTCATCAGGGCGACCGCCTGTTCGGGATCTCTGCGGCGGATTGCCTTGAGCATTTGCTCATGATCCTGCACGATCTCCAATTCCTGCACGCTTTCCAGCGCCATCCACCGCACACGGTCGAAATGGATGGTGATTTGTTGGAGCAGTGCATAGATTTGCGGTTTTTGCGCAAGCTCAAATAATATCGCATGGAAGCGGTCGTCCAGCTTCATCAGCTCTTTAAAATTCCGGCTGTCGAGATAAAAGTGCTGGAGCCGGATGTTTTCTTCAAGCCGGTCAAGGCCGCGGCTGTCCGCCGTTTCACATACCAGTTCGATCAGGGCGCATTCCAGCGTGTTGCGCATGAAGCAGGCTTCGTCTACCAAATGATAATCAATATCGGCAACGACGCTCCGCCGCTGAGGGAAAATCTTGACAATCTTCACCTTGTCCAGTTCGATCAGCGCTTCGCGTACCGGCGTGCGGGACAGCCCCAGCGTACCGGCCAGCTGGCTTTCGCTGATCTGACTGCCGGGGACAAGCTCCAGCGTGACGATATTTTCTTTGATGACGCGAAGCGCATAATCGCGTCCGGATTCCCTTGGCAGGCGCTCCAATATCTCCATCCCGGTCCCTCCTGTGGGTCATATACTTTCCATTTTATCATGGTTTTCTCGAATTGTATAGTGGAAAATTGTAATTGTTTAACAAAAATAGGCAACCATGTTGTGCTAGTATGCTAGTTGACGGTTTCGTCAAAAAGTGTTAAACTGGAAATGATAAGGGCAGAAGGGTGTGTTAAAATCCACAAAAACACAGCTGCTTTCTGGAAAGTTCAGCCTTTTGTGGGAAGGCCCGGTTTTGCCGCAGGCTCCCCGCGAAGCGCCGGCCCCGCAAAGGCGGGCCGGCCGGGGGCGTTCTTTCCGATTATGGCAAGTTCCGAATCACTACGAAATAAGGAGGAAACAGAAATGCAAATGACATTTCGCTGGTACGGCCAGGGCAACGACTCGGTCACGTTGGAGCAGATCCGACAGATCCCGGGCGTGACCGGTATCGTATGGGCGCTGCATCACAAACAGCCGGGCGAGATCTGGGAGCCGGACGAGATCGCGGCGGAAAAAAAGATCATTGAGGACGCCGGGTTCAACATCGACGTGGTCGAATCGGTGAACGTGCATGACGACATCAAGATCGGCAGGCCGACCCGCGACCAGTATATCGAAAACTACAAGATCACCCTGCGTAACCTCGCAGACGCGGGCGTGAAGGTGGTCACCTACAATTTCATGCCCATTTTCGACTGGACGCGCACCGACCTGTTCCATCCGGTGGGCGACGGCTCGACCGCGCTGTTCTATGAAAAATCCCGCATCCAGCAGGATTATAAGGAAATGGCGAATTATATCCTCGAAAACCTGCACGGTATGACCTTCCCCGGCTGGGAACCCGAGCGCATGGCCAAGCTCGACCAGCTGTTTGAGGATTACGCCCCAGTCACTAAGGAAAAGCTGTGGGACAACCTGAAATACTTCCTGGAAGCGCTCATGCCGACCTGTGAGGAGACCGGCATCAAAATGGCCATCCATCCGGACGATCCCCCCTGGGATATTTTTGGCCTGCCGCGCCTGCTGGTCGACAAGGAGTCCGTCCACCGGTTCCTGAAAATGGTCGACCATCCGAATAACTGCCTGTGCCTGTGCTCGGGCTCGCTGGGCGCGAATCCGGAAAACGACGTTGCCGACATCGTCCGCTCGTGCTGCGACCGCGTCGCGTTTGCGCACATCCGCAATGTCAAGCACTTCCCGAACGGGGACTTTTCGGAAGCCTCCCACCGCGACTGCGACGGCGACACCGGTATCCTGAATATTATGAAGGCGTATCATGACTGCGGCTTCACCGGCTATATCCGGCCGGATCATGGCCGCCATCTGTGGGGCGAGCAGTGCCGCCCGGGCTATGGCCTGTATGACCGTGCGCTGGGCATCATGTACCTGCTGGGCTGCTGGGATATGCTGGATAAGACCGAAGGGAAGGTTTGATCGAACATGAAGCTGAATCTGGAATCATTGAAAAACGCGGAGCAGTGGAAGGGCTACCACCTTCCGGCGTATGACCCCGCGGTCATCGCGGAGAATACCCGGAACAAGCCGCAGTGGCTGCACTTTGGCGCGGGCAATATCTTCCGGGTATTCCCGGCGGTGCTGTGCCAGCGGCTGATCGAAATGGGTGAGATGGACACCGGCATTATCTGCTGCGAAAGCTATGACGATGAGGTCGTCACCCGCTGCTTCCGGCCTTATGACAACCTGTCGATCGCGGTCGTGCTGGGCGCGGACGGCAGCCTGGAAAAAGAGGTCGTCGGCTCGATGGCGGAAAGCCTGACCATGAAATATGATTACGAGCGGATCGCACAGGTATTTGAATCGCCTTCCCTGCAAATGGTATCGTTTACGATCACCGAAAAGGGGTATGCGATCCGGAACGCCGCGCAGGAGCTGCTCCCGGCAGTCGCCGCCGATCTGGAAGCGGGACCGGAAGGCTGCAAGACCTTCATGGCGCAGCTGGCCGCGCTGTGCCTCCGCCGGTATCATGCCTGCGGCGAAGCGCTTGCGCTGGTGTCGATGGATAACTGCTCGCACAATGGCGAAAAGCTGCAAAACGCCGTGCTGGGCATTGCAAAGGCGTGGAAGCTGGGCGGCAAGATCACCGAAAAGGATTACGAATATCTGACCACAAAGATTTCGTTCCCGTGGTCCATGATCGATAAGATCACCCCGCGCCCGAACGAGAGCGTGGAAAAGCAGCTGATTGCGGACGGGCTGGAAGACATTTCGCCCTTTGTCACATCGAAGAACACCTATACGGCCGCGTTCGTGAACGCGGAAAAGCCGCAGTATCTGGTGATCGAGGACCTGTTCCTGAACGGCAGGCCGCCGCTGGAAAAGGCGGGGGTTTATCTGACCGACCGCGACACGGTCAACTGCACCGAGCGGATGAAGGTCACGACCTGTCTGAACCCGCTGCATACGGCAATGTCGGTTTACGGCTGTATGCTGGGCTACACCCTGATTTCGAAGGAAATGGAAGACGAGGATATCGTCAGGCTCATTAAAACGTTAGGGTATCAGGAAGGGCTGCCGGTCGTTGTATCGCCGAAGATTCTGGACCCGAAGTCGTTTATCGACGAGGTCGTCGAGCAGCGGTTCCCGAACCCGTTTATGCCGGACGCGCCGCAGCGCATCGCGACGGATACCTCGCAAAAGGTGGGCATCCGCTTTGGCGAGACGATCAAGAGCTACGTGGCGGAAAAGCGGGATCTTGACTCGCTGAACGCACTGCCGCTCGCGATCGCGGGCTGGCTGCGGTATCTGCTGGCGGTCGATGACGAGCTGAACCCGATTGAGGTCTCGTCCGACCCGATGAAGGATGAATTGCAGGCGGCGCTGGCCGGGATCACGGTCGGCAAGCCGGAGACCTACCAAGGCCAGCTGCGTTCGATCCTGTCCAACGAGGCGATCTTTGGCTCGGATCTGGTCAAGATCGGACTTGCGGAGAAGATCGAACGGATGTTCGTGGACGAACTGGCAGGCGCAGGCGCTGTGCGCGCGGCCCTGCGGAAGTATTTGCAGTAAGCCTGCGGGAAAGCCGGAACAAAGAAACATTCATTTATACTGCCCAGCCTGCCAAATGACGGCGGGCTGGGCAATAAAATGCGGCAAAGTTTATCGTTAGCGGGTATCAACATGGAGAATAAAGGCATGCAGACAATCATTGTTGTATTAAATCCGGGAGAACTGAAAAATGCTGATCTGGATTTGAGATATTCTGTACCAGACCGCATAGAGGAAGTATCCGGTTCTTTGATACAAAGTAACTATTATGACTATATAGACACAGAGGATGGAGCGCCTGGCCCGCTCATGGGAATTTGGTTGGAAACTGAAAATGCAGGCGAAAATTGGCATATCGTGAGGGAATTGTTTCAAAGTGAAAAATTTATCGGAAATGATTTATCGCGGTCGGCCCGGATATATATTTCCGAAAATGACACTGATGATTTCGAGAACTGTACGCTTGTTTTTCCTGAGCAATAATCCCCATTTATCCGGGAGCGGAAAGCGGCAATTCAGAACCTGTGAATACAGGTTCTGAATGCGTTCACGCGTATAAGCCGCTTCGGCAGATCGCCTGCGACAGCGTCTGCCGGAGCGGTTTTGATTTGCGCGGAAGCGGGGGCGCAGGATCATGCTTCGTTCCGTGCTTCTTCCAAATGGCGCCGAGTTCGTTTGCGGCTGGTCCCGGGACGTTTCGTCCGGGATTGCGGGCTTTCCATTTTCGCCAATTCCTTCCGGCACAGGGCGGCGCACAGGAGGAAGGCCAGCGCATCCGCGACCGGGCCTGCGGCGAGGATGCCGGTCAGTCCCCAGCGCTGCGAACAGATCAGCATGGCGGGGATATAAAACAGGAGCTGTTTGGATAAGGAAGCGACTGCGGCCTTTGCCGGTTGACCGATCGCCTGAAAGAATACGCCGGCACACATTTGCAGCCCGTTCAGGAAGGTCAAAAGCAGATAAATGCGGAAGCACTGGACGGCAAATTCTTCATATAAGCCGGATTCCGTGCCGAAGATCCGGATCAGCTGCAACGGGAAACATTGGAACACGACCCAGGAGAGCAAAGTGACTGCGCTGCAAACTGCGGTACTGAGCAAAAACGTCCGCCGTACCCGGTCATGTTTACCGGCTCCGTAGTTGAATCCAATAATGGGCTGGCTGCCGCTGGCCACGCCGATCCCGACCGAAAAGGCGATCATACTGACCTTCATGCACAGGCCGAAGGTCGTGATCGGGATATCGGGCCCGTAGATGGAGAGCGCGCCATATTTTGTAAGCAGGTTGTTGGAAACCATAGCGACTACGGTTGAGGTCAGGTTATTGAAGCAGCTTGCGAAGCCAAGGCTTGCCAAACGTCTTATGATGCGGATCTGCACGGCTAAGGAAGACTTTTCAAGCCGGATGGTTTTGAAGCGGAACAGGTAGGCGAGATTGAACAGCAACCCCACGAACTGCGAAAGGACCGTGGCGGCGGCTGCGCCTTCGACGCCCCAACCGAACACGAAAATGAAGACGGGGTCAAGGACGGTATTGAGGATCGCGCCGGCCATCATAGCGAACATGGCAAACCGGGGGCTTCCGTCCGTCCGGATAGCGGAATTGATCACCGTGCCCAGAATCACAAACGGAAAGCCGGTCACGATAATGCGTCCATAACCCAGCGCGTAAGGCATCAGGCTTTCGGTTGCGCCAAACAGGCGGCATAAGGGAGCCAGACCGGCGAAGGTCAGAAGCACATAGCAGACGCTGACCACGACAGCGGAAACGATCGCATTCCCGACGCCTTTGGCGGCTTGTTCCGGTTCATTCCGGCCCAGATTCAGGCTGAAAAAGGCGGCAAGGCCATCGCCGAACAGGGTGGCGGCAGCGATTGCGATGGTGGCGATCGGGGCAATGATGTTAGTCGCGCCATTGCCCAGAAAGCCGACGCCCTGACCGATAAAAATTTGGTCGACCATGTTATAAAGGGAGTTAATGATTAAGGAAATGATGCTGGGGAAGGCATATTTGGCCAGCAGCTTGCCGATCCGCTCGGAGCCGAGGGGATTGACGGTTTTTGGGGTGTTGCTCATAGAAAGATCCTCCTTGGAAATTGATTAGAAATCTAATTGTTTGGGTAAAAAGAAGAAGCAGGAAAGCCTGTGACGTCATATAATTAGATTTCTAATTATATGAGTAAAAGGAAATGCGGGGGAGGGAATGGTCATTTTGCATTCTTTAACATCTGTGAAATGACCGAATCAAATACCAGAAGATCCTGTTTGGGGATCCCGACAAACATCCCTTTCATATAAGACATGACCCGATCAGTAATGTCCGCTTGCATGGAGCGGGTTTGTTCTGTCAGCGTCAGCTTTTTGTAACGCCCGTCATGGGAAGCGTTTTCCCGGCGGAGATAGCCGTTGCGTTCCAGATTGTTGATCAGATTGTTGACGGAAGAGCCTTTGATCTCAAGGAATTCCTCGATATCTTTCAGATATACGTCCCGGTTTTCCGATTCCACAATGATATAGTGCAGGGTAAGGGCCTGGATACCGGTCAATGTGGGTTCGGGAAAGAAGCGGTCGAAATAGCGCCGCATCCGGCGATTGAGGCGATCCAGCTTATCCATCAGGCTTTTTTCATCCATTGTAATTGCCCCTTTGGATAATTAGACTTCTAATGATATCCTATGATACCGCACTGGAAGCAGGATGTCAAGATGGAACCTGAAAAATTTTGGATAGGCGGGAAAGCGAAAGCGACAGGCGGAGGCGGTATGATTTGCGGCTGCGAAGGGTGGGCCGTTGGGAAGAGGACGGTTCGGTAGCAGATTCGGGGCGATTTTGTCTAAAATCGGAGGAGAAAAGGAGTGGCTGAGGATGCAGGAAAAATTTTTAAGAAAAATTCAAAAAACTGTTGACAGGAGGGGAAAGACGTGTTAAAATAATAAACGTCGCTGAGAGAAACGACGGGTCAAAAACCGAAGAATGCTGGTGTAGCTCAGTTGGTAGAGCAGCTGATTTGTAATCAGCAGGTCGGGGGTTCAAGTCCGTCCACCAGCTCCAAATCCTCTTTTGAGGGAAGAAAATTCAATATGGGAGGTTTCCCGAGTGGCCAAAGGGAACAGACTGTAAATCTGTCGTCTATGACTTCGGTGGTTCGAATCCACCACCTCCCACCATGTTATCAAAACACTATAGATGCGGCGGGCTAAAAAGCCCGCCGCTCTCGCGTTTTAGCGGTTTTTGAGGGGTCAAATTTTAGGGTGATTTCCATAGATGCAAACCGCCGGTTTGCTGCGAGGTGGTAGATTCGAACCGCCTGTCGGCAGGGTTTGAACATCCTCGCTCAGGCTGTGCCCTTTTTGAAACGGAAATTTTCCTCGCAGGGCGCGACTTTTTCAGAGAAAATGATATACAAAGTTTCGGGCATCCGTTTGTTGGCTATTCACAAAGCCAGATGAGCGGTGCCCTTTTTGACTTACGTTCTGAGCTGCAAAGGGGCACAACCCCATTGCAGCGCTAAGCCACTACCTCAAATCTGAACGAATCCAGATAGGGCACAGCGAAAAACATACACTTCTCATAAAAACCAAAACAATTTTTGCCATAAAAGAGGGCCGTAAACTGCTGAGAAATCAGTAAGATTACGGCCCTCTTTTTGTTTTCAAAAGGAAGGAGGTGTCACAATATGCCTGCGACTACGGACGGCCTGCCCATTTAGCAGATCATATTTGTTGAATAATAGGTTTGCCTGCGCCGATATTTCCACAAAAAGTGGTTATGCCCAATAAAACCAGCGTTGTTTTGTTGGTTTCTGCGCTGGATATTGATACCGAATGATGCTATGTTGTGTTGCAGCGATCACAAAAAATAAGAAGGACGGGAGGAAAACAATTTGAACCAGATTTTTAATGTCAGCATCTCGAAGCGTGATAGGTCGCTTACGTCGGCAGACCTCACGCTTCCGGGAACACCGTACCAGCTGGTCGACGCGTTGGAGCAGCTGCGGGCGGATGGCGCCGAGAACGTGAAAGCGAAAATCTCCTATTGCCACAGCAGCGGGATCTTAAATCTGCTGCCGACCGCTTCGGGGAACTTGTACGAGGTCAACGAGCTTGCCAAGAAAATGGCAGGCTTCGAGGACTGGCAGTGGGAAGCATTCGATGGGATGCTGAAAGCGGATGCCTTTGAATCGAGCGACCCGATCCCAATCGCAAGGCTGATCGACTTTGCATACAGCACGGAATGTTGCCATGTCGTTGGCGGCATCACGACAGACAAGGAGCTCGGCGAATTCCTCGTTGAGAATGGGCTGTGGGGAGACGAGGAAACCCTTACGGAAGACGTTTATAAAAGATTGGATTTTAAGATGATCGGCCGCGAGCATCGGCTGATGGAGG
>CAJUGU010000149.1 GCA_910586105.1 uncultured Eubacteriales bacterium
GCTGCGCAGCCCCCTCTCGCCTGCGGGCGGGACGGGGGAGGGAGCCTCGCCCGCAGGCTGCATGCCGCGCCGCAAAACGGCCGGCAGGACGGCGCCGGCCGTTTTGCGCTTCCGTTTGCCCGCGTTTGGACAGGTTTTCCGTCCGGCTTTATTGTAACCCAATCTCGAATAAGGAGCTTTCAGAAAATATGTGTGGATTTACCGGTTTTTCGACCGCAGACACCAGCTTTGACCATCAGGCGGTGATACAGGCGATGGCGGACGCGATCGCCCACCGAGGCCCCGATTCCGAAGGGCTGTTCTCCGACGAGCGCGTTTCCCTCGGCTTCCGCCGCCTTTCCATCATCGATTTGGAAAACGGCGCGCAGCCGATGTATAATGAGGACGAAAACCTCGTCCTTTGTTTCAACGGCGAGATCTACAACCATGAGGAGCTGCGCGCCGAGCTCCGCGCCGCAGGGCATACCTTCCGCAACCGCGCGGACTCCGAAGTCCTGCTGCACGGCTATGAGGAATGGGGTCCCGCCCTGCTCGACCGCCTGCGCGGGATGTTTGCCTTCGTCATTTACGACCGCCGGGGCGGGAAGCTGTTCGCCGCTCGCGATATTTTTGGTATCAAGCCGTTTTATTATTATTACAAGGACAACGTCCTGCTGTTCGGCTCGGAAATCAAGAGCTTCCTGCGCCATCCGCAGTTTGAAAAGGAACTGAACGAGGAGATGCTTCCGCAATACCTTTGCTTCGAGTATATCCCGAACGACGAGACCTTTTTCAAAAACGTGCATAAGCTCCCAGCCGCTCACTATCTGGTTTGGGAGGACGGCAAGCTGACCGTCGAACGGTATTTCTCGATCGAATACCAGATCGACCGCTCGAAGACGCTCGACCAGTGGTCGGACGAGATCGCGCGGGTCTTCCACGAATCCTGCAAGGCGCATATGATCGCCGACGTGGAAGTCGGCTGCTTCCTGTCCTCCGGCGTGGATTCCAGCTATGTGACGCAGGAAATGGCGCGCGCGCTGCCGGTCAAGTCGTTCTCGCTGGGCTACGCTGAGGAAAAATATTCCGAGCTGCAAAACGCGCAGGAGCTTTCCCGGATCATTGAGGTGGAAAATTTCAGCCGGAAGATCACGGCGAAGGAGTTCTTTGACGCGACCCCGACGATCCAATATCATATGGACGAGCCCTTGCCGAACCCCTCTGCGGTGCCGTTGTATTTTGTCGCGCAGGAGGCGCGGAAACAGGTCAAGGTCGTCCTGTCCGGCGAAGGCGCCGACGAGCTGTTCGGCGGCTACCGTTATTATCAGGAGTGCATCCCGTACCAGCGGTATATGAAGCTGCCGCGCTTCCTGCGGCTGCTGGCGGGCAATCTCGCCGAAAAGCTCCCCGCGTTCCATGGACGGCGCTTCCTGATGCGCGGGCGGAACCCGCTTTCGGTGCGGTATATCCGCAATAACTATGTGTACGATTTTTCGGAATGCAAGGACATCCTGAAAAAGGATTACCAGCCCAAAACGCCGGACTATTACACCAAGCCGGTGTTTGACCGCATCCCGGACGAGGACGAGATCACGCAGATGCAGTACGCCGACATGCAGGTATGGATGCTGTACGACATCCTGCAAAAGGCGGATAAAATGAGCATGGCGAATTCGTTGGAGCTGCGCGTGCCCTTCCTGGACCGGGAGGTGCTCAGGACCGCGCTGCGGATCCCGTCCCAATACCGCGTCACCCGCAAGGAGACTAAGCTGGCGCTGCGGCGCGCCGCGCTGAAATCGCTGCCGGAAAAGACGGCGGACATGCCGAAGATCGGCTTCCTGACCCCGCTGAACGACTGGCTGCGGCAGGATGAATATTATTGCCAGATCCGCGCCGCCTTCAACGGCGAAACGGCCTCCCGATTTTTCCAGACCGGGAACATCACCCGCCTGCTCGACGATCATAAATCGGGCAAGGCGCACAACATGAAGAAGATCTGGTCGATCTATTGCTTCATCGTCTGGTACGAGGAGTTTTTCGTCAAGCGCTGACGTTGGCAGGCGCGATGGGGGAGGGGCTGGCCCCTCCCGTTTTGGACCTGTCCGGATGACGCTTGGAAGGTTTCCGAACCGGTCTCTGGGGAAAGGAGCCCGCACGTATGAATTATGTATACATCCTCCGCTGCGCGGACGGCAGCCTGTACACCGGCTGGACGAACGACCTGACTCGCCGCCTTGCCGCTCACAACAGCGGGCGCGGCGCGAAATATACCAAAGGGCGGGGGCCTGTGACGCTGGCGTTCAGCGAAGTGTTTGAGACGCAGGGCGAGGCGATGGGGTATGAAGCCGCGATCAAAAAGCTGACCCCGCAGCAGAAAGAGGGCTTGATCGCCGCGCAGGAGGAACCGGGCGGCGAATACTTAACGGTTTACGACGCCGATCTGCGTCCCTGCGGCGACCGGCCCCGCGCGGTGGTACACCGGCAGGGGCTGCGGCATATGGTCGCGCATTTATGGCTGGTGGAAAACGGACGGCTTTGGCTTCAGCAGCGCGCGCTGGACCGGCCGCTGTATCCGGGATTGTTCGACCTTACGGCGACCGGGCATATCGACCCCGGCGAGACCCCGGCGCAGGCGGTTTGCCGGGAGGCGCGCGAGGAAGCGGGCGTGCGGCTCGCGCCGGGGCAGGCGACGTATGCGGGGGCGGCGGTCCAACGCTTCCCGCGCCCGGACGGCTTCGACAATGAGATCGCGCATGCGTTCGTTTATCGCGCGCCGTCGCCGCCTGCGTTTGCGCCGGGGCCGGAGGTCGCGCGCATGGCGCCGCTCCCGCTTGCGGAGTATGTGCGCGGCGTAGCGGCCTTTGCGGCGGGAGCTTCCGCCGAGATCATGCTTGGCAGCGGGGAAGCCGTCCCGCTGGAGGGCTTCTGCTGCTGGCACGCCGGGGAGTGGAAGCTGGTGCAGCCGTTTTTGAAAGAGGGCGCGGAGCCGTAAGGGGAAAGACGAAGCCTCCCGCAAGCACAGGGGATCCCGGATCGGGAATGCCCGTGCTTGCGGGAGGCTTGTTTGCGGGGGGAGGTACCAGCCGCGCGGGGCGGCAGCGCCGGAGTGGGAGGACGCGCGGCCGACCGGGGCGCCGCAATGCGCCGCAGGCGGAGTGCAAAGGCCGCTCCGGCAGCTTGTCAGGGATCTTGCTGTGCGTTATGGGGGGCTGGGGCGTCCGCCGGCGCAGCGGCTGTACTTGCGGCGGGTTCCGGTACGGACGCGTTTCCCGCGGCTGCGGCGGGGAGCGAAGCGCCGACCTCGTTTTCGATCTGGACGATCAGCGGTTCGAGCTTTTCCAGTTCGCTATGTAAATAGGACCGGTAATCCTTCATGGCGTCGAGGTCGCGTTCCAATAGCAACAGGCGTTTGCCGTTGTCTTCCAGTTCACGGAGCTGGCGTTCCCGCATATCCAGCGGGGAAGGGAAAAACCAGCTGATGACGCACGAGACGACAACGCCGATACCGGTATCCAAAATGCGGGCGAACACATAGGAAAAATGGGCGGGGTCGGCGACGGTATAGATCACCACGAAGAAGACGACAGCGCCCGGCTGTACGCCGCCATAGGCATGGGTGATCTGGCAAATGTACATCAACAGCAGCAGGCCAAGCGAGAGATAAAGCCACTGCGGGACGAACATACTATATTCGTGATAAAGCAGATAGAAGGGCAGGGAGACCAGCCCGCCGATCAGGGTGCCGATGAAACGGTTGCCGCCGTTTTGTAAGCCGCCGCGAAAACGGTTGCCCATGCCAAAAACGGCGCCGATGCAGGCAAAGCAGGCAGAGCGGTCCAAAAATGAATAAATGATCGCGACAAGGGTCGCGGAAACGATCGTTTTGATCGTCCGGCCACCGACGGGCGGCAAATTTATTTTTTTCATGTTGTCCTCAAGATCCATTCAGAATTTGTCAAAAAATGCAATCGTTTTCGACCGTTGAGCGCTTACACGTCAGAGCGCCGAAGCCGTTCCCGCTTGCGGTGGATATGCGCAGGCAAGGGATCGATCCGCTGAAGATCCCCCGTGCCGCCCCGCGGGGCGTAGAAAAGCCGCCCTCCCTCGAGGGCGACGGCCCGGCCCTTTTTATTACGGAAAATTTTCGTCATAATACGGAAAATTCAATGTCCAGCACCGAAAAGCCCCCCGACGCCGTCAGTGTGCTGCGTACCTCCGACGGCTCCGGGATCAGCAGGTCCGATAAGCACAGCCGGAAAATGCCGCCCCGCTCCGATTGTTCATGCAGCAAACATCCTCCGTGCGCCTCCGCGATCAGCCGCACAAGCGGCAGGCCCAGCCCGGCGCGCGTCCCCTCCGACAAATAGGCCTCCGGCTGGAATCCTTCCTGCCAGGCATGATAGAGCCGGAACAGCGCTTCCGGCGGGATCCCGCCCCCGTCGTCTTCCACTGCGATTATTAAGCTCGCGTCCTGCCGCGTCAGCGTCACCGTCACATGCTCCGCTCCCGCCGCGTTGGTCAGCAGGTTCGCCACCGCGCAGGCGACCCAGTCCGGGTCGTAGACCGCCCGCAGCGTCTCCGGCGCCCGTATTTCGATCTGCGCCGTCGACCGCTCGCCAAACGCATCCCCGCACTTCCGGCACAGCACCGCAAGGTCGTCCTCCACAAAGGCCGGCTTCGCGTCCGGCCCCGGCGCGCCCTGGAGCTGCTCCGCATGCTTGAGCGCCCGTTCGATGCGGAGCACCTCCCGCACCACCTGCCGGTACCGGCCGGCGTCCTCCGCCTGTAGCCTGGAAGCCTCCGCCAGCAGCGCGTCCGGCGATGCCCCTTCCTCCACCCGTTTCCGCAGCGCGTCGTATCGCGCCGAGGAACCGCCGCTCAGGTTCCCCGCCGCCAGCAAAATATTTTGCGTCCCCGCGCGCACGTCCTGATGGACCCGCGCGGACAGCAGCGTCTGCTCCTGCTGCGGATCGAGCAGCAGGAGCGCCCCCTCTGGGAGCGGCGTGACCGAGACCTCATACATCCGGTGCCCGCCCAAATGGTCGCTGAAGCAGAGCGGCTCCCCCCGCTTGAGCGCGTCCCGCAGCAGCCCCGCATTCACCGCAGACAGCCGCTCAAAGATCGAATCCCGCGCCGACAGCAGGAGCGCTTCGCCTGCGGCAGCCGTCAGCGCCGCGATCTGGCCGGTTGGCCGCACCTGCACCATCGCCCGGTCGGATGCGCCCAGAAGCGTCAGCGCCGCGCGAACCGTTTCCTCCCCGCTCTCCCGGAACAGCACATCCGCCTGAAGGCTTACTATTTTTTTTCCCATTTCCATTCGTCCCTCCCACATCCGGATGGCTGCACACTGCCGCGCAGGGCCGCGGTCTCTCTTTTGCCCTGCCGCATTTGGTATAGCTATCTGAGTTTATTATAACACAATCCCTGTGTAGTTTGCAAAGAAATTTCTTTAAAACCATCCATAATTTTGAGCAAAATTGCCCGCCCCTCCTCCTTGCGAATTTGCGGAAATGTGGTTATAATGGATATGGTAAGGCAAATATCACAGAAAAGAAGAAAATTTTCTAGGAGGCAACAAATTATGGCTATCAAAGTTGGCATCAATGGCTTTGGCCGCATTGGCCGCATGGTTTTCCGCGCGGGGCTTTCTAACCCGAACATCGAATTCGTCGCTGTGAACGACCCCTTCATGACACCCGACTACATGGCGTATATGCTCAAGTATGACACCATGCACGGCCGCTATGAAGGCAGCATCGAATACGACGACAGCTCGATCACCGTCGACGGCAAGAAGGTTCTCTTCTTCGCGGAGATGGATCCCAAGAACATCCCGTGGGGCAAGGTCGGCGCGGATTACGTTGTTGAATCCACCGGCGTTTTCCTGACCAAGGAGAAGGCGCAGGCGCACATCGACGGCGGCGCGAAGAAGGTCATTATGTCCGCTCCCTCCAAGGACGACACCCCCATGTTCGTTATGGGCGTAAACCAGGACGCCTACACCAAGGACATGACCTTTGTTTCCAACGCTTCCTGCACCACGAACTGCCTCGCTCCCATCGCGAAGGTCCTTGACGAGGCGTTCGGCATTACCGAAGGCCTGATGACCACCGTTCACTCTGCGACCGGCACCCAGAAGGTCGTTGACGGCCCCTCCAAGAAGGACTGGCGCGGCGGCCGTGCGGCAACCGGCAATATCATCCCCTCTTCCACCGGCGCTGCAAAGGCTGTCGGCAAGGTTTACCCCAAGCTCAATGGCAAGCTGACCGGTATGTCCATGCGCGTTCCGACCCTGGACGTTTCCGTTGTTGATCTGACCTGCAATCTCGCGAAGCCCGCGAAGTACGAGGATATCTGCGCTGCGATGAAGGCTGCTTCCGAGAAGCCGCTGTCTGAGGGCGGCCTGAAGGGCGTTCTCGGCTACACCGACGAAGACGTCGTTTCGTCCGACTTCCTCGGCGACGAGCGCACCTCCATTTTTGACGCCAAGGCTGGCATCCAGCTGACCGACACCTTCGTGAAGGTCGTTTCCTGGTACGACAACGAATGGGGCTATTCCAACAAGCTGCTGATGCTCGTCGAGCATATGGCAAAGGTCGACGCGCAGTAATCTGCCGTCCCGGCACAACGATTTGAAACTCCCATACCCCCTTCAAACAAACAGCGCTCCCTGCCGCATCGCGGCGGGGAGCGTTTTTTCGGTGGGAAGCGATGCGCGGGCTGTGCCATAGCGCACCATCCAGCCGGAAATCGAACGCGTCCTTGGGCGGGATTTCCGCATGACTGCGTTATCGTCCGTGCCCCTGCGAAAATCCCGCTCCAAGTCCCAATCCGATTCCTGACCGGATGGAGCGCTACGGCTCGGGGAAAAAGGCGGCAAGATCGGGCGGCAAGGGAACGGAAAAGCGCAGCGCTTCCCCGCTGACCGGCTGGCGCAAGCGCAAAGCGTGCGCGTGCAGCGCGTGGCGGGAGATTAACGCGTGATCCGGATTGTACAGGAAATCGCCCGGGAGCGGGTAGCCAAGATGCGCGAAGTGTACCCGGATCTGGTGCGTTCGTCCGGTCTCAAGGCAGACCTCGGCGAGCGAATAGCCGTTTTCATACCGCAGCCGCCGAAAATGCGTGACCGCCCGTTTGCCGTCCGGCCTGACTTCTCGCAGCAGCACCGAGCCTGGCGCGCGCGCGATCGGCGCGTTGATGCACCCCGCTTCGGGGAGTTTGCCGGTGCAGACCGCAAGATAGCGGCGCGACAGTTCTCCGCGCTCGGACTGCCCGGCCAGCAGACACGCGGAAAGCGCGTTTTTCGCCAGCAGCACCAGCCCAGAGGTGTTCTTGTCCAGCCGTCCGATCGCCCGGAAAACGAACGGTTCGCCGCGCTGCTGATACCGGTAGGCCAGCGCGTTCGCGACGGAGCCTTCCCGGTTGCCCTGCGAAGGATGCACGGCCATACCCGCAGGCTTGTTCACGACGAACAGGTCGTCGTCCTCAAACACGATGTCCAGCGCCGCCGCGACCGGAAGGATATTCCTGCTGGGGGCGGTTTCGTAAACGCGCAGCGTCAGCCGGTCGCCCGCGTGCATCCGGTCGACCGTGCGGGCGTGCGCTCCATTTACGCGTAAGCCGTCGGGCGCGGCCTTCAGCACGGTCAGCAAATGGCGCGATAGTCCGAGCCGGCGCAGGTATCCTTCGACCGAAACGCCATCCTTCTCGGCAAGATAAGCCACTTCTCTCATTTTTTTCACCTGCCTTTCGGTTGCAAGCAGCAAAATTCCGGACAAAACCGAGGTGCCGCTATCTTCGGCGGCGCCGGAATAGGATACGCATGTTCCCAAAATCCGGCCACTTCGTCCCGCCGTCCTTTTGGCGGGACGAAGCCAAAGGCAGAAACGGCTTTGACCGTACCGATCCCGCCCGCAGGCGGGAAAGGGATTCCAAAGGGACGAGTCCCTTTGGCGCTGTCCGCGCAGGAC
>CAJUGU010000150.1 GCA_910586105.1 uncultured Eubacteriales bacterium
GCGACTGGCTGCACGATATGGTCATACGGCTGGCCGGGGACGCGGAACAGAAGTTCGTGCAGAAGGCCGAACGGATGTACGCCGAAGCGCTGGAGGGCGCGAAGGGGCGGCAGACGGGGGAAACGCAGCACGAGATCCGCACGATGGACGACGGGAGACAGTATGTGAAAGCCGACCGGCAGGTGATCCATGGAAACGACCCCGAACGGTGGCTCAAGCAGGCCGAACGGTTTATTGACAAGCAGATCCGAAACGGCGAGGATATTACGGTATTCAGCGCGGATGGGAACGCGATGCAGGTCACGGAGCGCTCGGCGTATAAGCTGACGGATCCGCACGTGCAGAGCATTCAAAAGGTGAGCCGCAGGGAGCTGAGCGGGGATCAGAAGGCCCTGAAGGCAAAAATCGCGGGGCATATTGATGAGCTCATCCAAACCGCCCAAAAATTCAAAACCCACCCTGATTTGGGCGGGAAACATCAGAACGATATCGGCGAGGATGGCTTTCATTATTATTATGCCTATTTTGAAAACGACGACGGGCAGTATTACCGCGTGGTATTTTCCGCTGGGATCAACGCAGACGAGCAAACCGCTTACAGCATTGGGCAAATGGATAAAAGAAAACGCCCTGCAATTACGGGCTCTTCCACCAATGACGGTGGCGCTCAAGGTGCAGCGGCGTCTTCTGAAACCAGTATAACACAGGCCGCGCGGGAAAGCAAGCCCCAAAATCCCGACGGGCAGAAATCCTACGGCGGGAGCCTGAGCGAGCTGAACGCGCGGCTGGCCAAGCTCAGCGAGGAGGAAAAGAAGGCGCTGAAGGCCGAAAACCGGCGGCAGAAGGCGCGCATTGCCCAGCTGGAAAACCAGCTGAAACGCACGCCGCCCGGCAAGCGCAGCGAAACGCAGGTGCGGAGGATCGCCGGGGACGTGCTGCGCGAATACGAATCGAAGGCCGACCGGGCGGACATCACAAAGCGCTTGCAGGAGCTGTATGACGGCATGGCGGCGGGCGGCGAGCAGGCGCTTCCGGCCAATCTTTATCGGGACGCCGCCGGGATCGCAGTGGATATCGTCCGGGAGAGCCGCCACCTGAACGACGAGCTTGCGCAGCGGTACAAGGGCCTGCGCGACACGCTGCGCACGACCCGGATCACGCTGGCGGCGGAAGACCGGCTTTCGGTCGCCGAGGGGTACGGGGATTTCCGGAAGCGGTTCATGGGTCGGCTGCGGCTGGTGAACGAGGGCGGGATCGGCGTCGACCGGATGTATGAAACGCTGCGGGCGGACTATGGCGAGGCGTTCTTCCCCGCGGATATCAGCCACCCCGCCGACCGGCTGGAACGGATCGGAGAGGTGCTTGACAGCCTGAAGCCGGTGTACGAAAACCCTTACGCGAACACGATCGGCGACGCGGCGCATACGCTGGCGCTCGACCTGATCGGGCGCGGCGCGACGGTCGAGGCTGCGAAGCCGACGACGGCCGACCGCTTCGCCGACCGGCTCGAGCGGGAGCGGCGGGGGAGCCGGATGATCCAGCAGGAGTATGACGAGGAGATCCGGCGGCATCAGGAGACGATCGCGGACGTGCGGCGGGTCGAGGCCGAACTGCTGCGGGAAAAGGAACGGCGGGCGAAGGAGGTGGACGCGCTCAGGGAGCATTATAAAGAACTGGACGCAAAACGGCGGGAACGGAAGCTCGACCGCATCCAGCGGGAAAAGCTGTTCAAGGTCGCAAAGCGGGTCGACCGGATGCACGCCGCGCCGCAGAACCGCGCCCAGATCGAGGAGATCGTCGGGACGCTCGACCTGCTCGGGATCGGGATCCGGCAGGATAGCGAGCTGCGGATGGGCGAGGTGCGGGACGCGATGAAGAAGCAGGCGGAACGGGATCCCGACTGGCAGCCCAACCCGCAGCTGCTGGCCTGGGTGGAACGGCTGGACAAGATGCAGATCGCCGATATGAAGATCGAAGACGTGGAACAGCTGACCAAGACCCTGCTTGCGCTCGAACACGCCGTGCAGAACGAAAACCGGATGATCCGGACGCAAGACCGGCGGGACGTTTATGAGCAGGCGCAGGAGACGATCCGCAGCATCGAACAGGCGAAGTCCCCCGGGACGAAAGGCGGCATTTTCTCCAAAAACGGGTACCTTTCGTCGATGCTTTCGCCCGAGCGGTACGTGCGGCGGCTGGTCGGGTATGACGACAGTTCCCCGCTGTACCGGCTGACAAAAGACCTCAGCGGCGGGCAGCGGCGGGCGCAGGATTTCGAGATGCGCAGCGAACGCTTTTTCGACAAGTGGCACAGCGACAAGGCGTTCATGCGCAAGCTGACCGGGAAAAAGGCGGATCGGATCGCCATAGAAGGGATGGCCGTCCACAACGGGCAGCTGGAAACCGTGCGGGCGGAGATCACGCCCGCGCAGCAGGTCAGCCTTTATCTGCACAGCAAGCATTATGCCAACCGGGCGCATATGCTCGAGGGCGGCGTTTCGATACCGGACGCGGCGCTCTATGCCAAAGGCGACAGGGCGCGGGCGTTCGCCGAGGGCGTGCGGCTGCGGCTGGACGAGAACGCGCTGCGGCAGCTGACCGCCCGGATGGATCCCAAGGTGCGGGAGTATGCCGACGCGGTCGGCGAATATCTGAACGGGATGGCGAAGGACGCGATCAATGAAACCAGCACAGCGCTGGACGGTTACGAGCGGGCGACGGTGAAGGGGTACTTCCCGATCCGTACCGATCCCAATTTCACGCGGGCCGAATATGAAGGCGTCAAATTCGACGCGACGCTGGAAGGCTGGGGGAGCCTGAAAAAGCGCCAGGGCTCCAGGAACCCGCTGCTGCTGGAGGATGTCACCGACGTGTTGAACGAGCACGTGCAGAAGACGGCGCAGTATTACGGGCTGGCCGTGCCGGTGCGCAACTTCAACAAACTGCTGAACGTGACCGGGACGGGCTCGGAGTGGTCGGTAAAGGAAGCGATCAGCCGGAAGTGGGGCGACGGGGCGCTGAAGTACATCAATGATATGCTCGCCGACGCGCAGGGCGCGCGGAAGGGCGGGCAGGACGGCGTGGGGCGGATGGTCGCCGGGCTGCGGTCGAGATCCGCCGGGGCGGTGCTGACGCTCAGCCCCAGCGTGATCATGAAGCAGGCCGCGAGCTATCCGGCCGCCGCGGGCGTGCTCGGCTGGAAGCCGCTGCTGCGGGCGCTGAACCCGCAGGCGCTGGCCGTGGACATGGACACGATCGCGAAGTATACCCCCGATTACTGGTACCGCCGCAAGGGCTACAGCACCAGCGAGCTCGGGGACATCGCCAGCCGGAAGAAGGGCCTGCCGAAGCTGCTGAACCTGATCCAGGGCGTCGACCTTGCGACGACAAGGACGCTTTGGCTGGCGTCGGAATACCATGTGCGGGAGCAAAACCGGGGGAAGGCGGACGCGCCGGAGATCCGGTCGGACGGCTATTACCGGCAGGTCGCCGAGGTCTATAACCGCGTGATCGAGGAGACCCAGCCCAACTATGCCGCGATGCAGCGCCCCGGCATCCTGCGGACGCAGAACGAGCTGGTGAAAAGCATCGTGATGTTCAAGACGCAGAGCTTCCAGAACTTTAACCTGCTGTATGACGCTTACGGGAACTGGCGGGCGAAAGCAAACGCCTATACGCTGGAACGCAGCGGGCAGAACCGCGCGGCGCTCAAGGAAGCGCGGGCGGCGCTGGCGCGGAACGTTTCGGCGCAGATCGTTTCGTCGGCAGTGCTGAGCGGGATGACCTTCGCGGCGGCGCTGGCGATGGGGCGTACCTCCGGTTATGAGGACGACGACGGCGAGCTGGCCCGCGAGACCGTGCTGGCGCAGCTGGCAAAGGATTTCATCGGCAGCTTTGCCGGGATGGCGTTCGGCGGCAGCGAGGCGTGGAGCATGCTCGACGCGGCGGCGTTCGGCGGGACGTGGTTTGACGTGGAGGCGGGCGGCGTTTCGTCGTTCAACGACCTGTTCAGCCGGTTTAACAGCGTGAAAAAGGCTGCGGAAGACCTTTGGGCGGCTTACGGGGACGACGAGCGGGAGCTGACGCCCGCGCAGGGGCAGCATCTGGCGTTGCAGGGGTGGAAACTGGCCCGGACGGTCGCCGAGGAGCTCGGCGGGATACCGGCCGGGAATGTCGAAAAGATATTCCACGCGCTCGCCGACCCCTTTACGCGGTGGCGGCTCGGGAAGTACGTCGGACAATATTATGTGCTGCTGGCGACGGTCAGCGCCGAGTCGGACAGCGGGGCGTTTATCGACCTGCTGTACAAGGCTTACCGGGAGGACAGCCCCGAGTATGAAACGCTGCACGAGCTGGTGAACGGCCTTGGGATCGACGACGAGCGGATCGCAAGCGGCCTGGAGAGCAGGACGGGCTCCCGGGAGCTTCTGAAAGGGCTGCTGAATGCCCGAAAGCAGGGGGACGAGGAAGGCCGTGCAGCATTCCGGCAGGCGCTGCTGGAGGGGGAACTGAAAACGGAGAAGCAGATCCGGGATGCGGAATATTCTTTCGACAACAAGGACGTCACGGAAATCGTCAAGGCGGCATATCAGGCGCAGGAAGACGGCGATACCGAAAAGCTGGAATCCCTGCGGCAGGCGCTTCGGGACAAGGAATACACGGATGAAGAAATCGACGAAAAGCTGTATGCGCTGCATATCAGCGCACTGCAAAAAACAAAAGCCTTTGAGGATATGCAAAGCGAAGTGTTTGTCCGCATTTACGACAGCGGCGTGGAGCATCCGGGATATGAAATGTTTGACCGGCAGCATCGGGAGAAGTTCCGCAGCAACGTAAACACCTACAGCAGGGAATTGGCAATGGCAGAATTTGAGCCGGGCTATCCGGAAAAGAGCTGGGTGACAGCCTGCCGCGACGCGCAAACGGCTTGCGGATTGAGTGAAATCCAGTTTATGATCGCGTATTCCGCCCAAGCCGAGATGGAAAGCATCCGAGATAAAAATGGCGAAACCATTTCAAACAGCAAAAGCCTGCGGAAGATGCAGGCGATCTATCAAATCCCCGGACTGAATGACCGGCAACGGGCATATATGTTCGAGGTCTGCGGGGTTGGAAAGGAAGTCCGACATTATAACAAAGCGCTGGTCGAGCAGAAACTTCGCGAGATGGAGCGGAAGGCGGCCAGATAAGGAGTGATTTTATGTTGAAAATGGAAGGCTGGCGGGTGACGGCCCCGCTGGCGGGCGACCGGCAGATCGGGTTCGCCGGGGAGCACCTCGCGAGGCGGCTGGACATCGAGGCGTGCGTGCCCGGGTATAGCTGCAAGCTCGATCTGGAATTCGAGGACGGGCAAAAGAACATCCTCGACCTGACGGCGGAGGACGGGCTGCTGACGGCAGTGCTGCGGCGGGAACACGTCGCCTGTCCCGGCAAGGTGCGGGCGCAGGTGCGCGGCAGCAAGGGCGAGCTGGTCGTAAAATCCAACCCGTTCTGGTTGGAGGTGCGGGATTCGGTCGACGCGGTGGACGCGTTCGAGCCGCTCATGCCCGGCGAGTTTGAACAGCTTGAGCAGCGCGTGACCGCCGCCGTGCAGCGGGCGGAAACGCTGACCACGAAAGCGCCGATCGCACAAGGCGGGACGTGGTGGGTATGGGACGCCGAAAGCGGCGGTTATCGCGACACCGGGGAGAGCGCCACAGGGACGCCCGGGCCGCCGGGGGAGAAGGGCGAAAAGGGCGACGCAGGCGCGGCGCTCACCTTCGATATGCTGACCGAGGCGCAGAAAGCGGCCTTGACCGGCCCGCCCGGGCCGCAGGGCCCCGCCGGGATCAACGGTACGGCAATGACCTACGAGGAGTTGACCGACGAACAGAAGGCGGCGCTGGTCGGGCCGAAGGGCGACAAAGGCGACAAGGGCGATCCCGGCGAACCCGGCCCGAAGGGCGCGGACGGCAGGGACGGCGCGGCGATCACCTTCGACATGCTGACCGACGAACAGAAGGCGGCGCTGGTCGGGCCGAAGGGGGACAAGGGCGACAAAGGCGACAAGGGCGATCCCGGCCCGAAGGGCGCGGACGGCAGGGACGGCGCGGCCGTCACCTTCGACACGCTGACCGACGAGCAGAAGGCGGCGCTGACCGGCCCGAAGGGCGACAAGGGCGACCCCGGCCCGAAGGGCGCGGACGGCAAGGACGGCGCGGCGATCACCTTTGACATGCTCACCGACGCGCAAAAGGCGGCGTTGACCGGCCCCAAAGGGGACAAGGGCGACAAAGGCGACCCCGGCGCAACCGGCCCGCAGGGGCCGAAAGGGGACTCCCCGACAAGCATGCCCGCCAGCGCGATCACCGGCACGCTGCCGGTCACAAACGGCGGCACCGGGTCGACGACCGCCGCCGCGGCGCTGTACGCGCTCCTGAACGGATCGAGCGCGCTGACCGCGTCCGGGATCGCCACGGGGGATTATCTTGCAGTCGGCGACGTGAGCGCCGCGACCGGTAAAAAGATCACCCTTGCGAACCTGAAGACGGCTCTGGGCGTCGGTTCGGGCGGCGAGGTCGTTTTTGGGACGTATGTCGGGAATCAGGGAAACCCAAGCGCGTCCGATACCGCTATGCAGTCCTCGCAAAATATCAACCTGGGGTTTTCGCCGAGGTTTGTTTGGGTCGGCAGGCTGAGCGGCGACAGCGCAGGCGTGGTGCCGTGGGATGTTGACACCGTATTTACATACCCATCGGCAAGCAGATCGAATTACGAATACATTATGATCTATTCCGCATACTGCACATCTGCTATGCCTTATGTGGCAAAGCAAGGCAAAGGGACGAACGCAAATGAATTCCACGTGCTGCAAACAACTTCTACCGGGTTTTATGTCGCAAATGCGCGTGCAAGCGATTCCGATGTTACGGATGGTATTGATTGGAATTATAGCACTCGCGTATATCTCAACCACAGCAGCTACACCTATTTTTACCTGGCGATCAAATAAAGGAGGCGATGAAGGATGTATGTACAGGAGAATTTGACCACGACCCCGCATGAAGTGCCGGGCGTCAGCTGGGAACTTCCGGAAGCGCTGGCGGGAAAGTTCTGGGCGTTCGGCGCGTTCGCAAAGCTGGTGCTGGATGAAGGGCGTACCCGTGTGGTCGATGTGGTCGAGGACGGCGCAAGGCGGGCGGCGGTCGAAGCGGAGACCGCACAAGAGGCGGTGGAGAAAGCCGCGCGCAGGGAGCGGCAGGCAAAGCTGGCCGCAGCCGAAGCGTTGGAAACGAACGGGATGAAGCAGCTTGCTCGGGTGCTGTTCCGGGAGACCGCGCCGCGGATGGCGGCAGAGGAGGTGATCGTCTGCCGCGCGTTTGCGGCGGAGTGGGAGCCCGGGAGTTATGCCGTCGGCGACGTGCGGAATGCGGACGGCGTGCCGTTCCGGTGCGTGCAGGCGCATGACAGTACCGGTAGTCCGGATTGGAGCCCCGGGAAGGCTCCCGCGTTGTGGGCGGCGTACCATGGGCGGAGCCCGGAAACCGCGCTGCCGTGGGTGCAGCCGTCCGGGGCGCACGACATGTATCAGGTCGGCGAATGCATGGTCTGGACGGATGGGCGCGTGCTGCGCGCCGTGCAGGCTACGAGTTACAGCCCCGGGGAATGCCCCGGGGCATGGGAGGAGGTTTAACGTATGATCGTAATGCGGGATTGGCGCGTGCGTGTGCCCGAGGAAGACCGGCGGATCGGCTTCACAGGCGAAAACGGGGCGCGTCGGCTGGAAATACAGACCGACGCGCCCGAAGGATGGACGTACCGGCTCG
>CAJUGU010000151.1 GCA_910586105.1 uncultured Eubacteriales bacterium
GGAGCCAGCAGGGGTGAACGGCCAGGAACACTTACATTTCGTGCCATGGTTGCCCGCCCTGTCCGCCGTCGTTGTGGCGGACAGGGCAGCAGGCATGAGCGTACGCACCCTTTCCCCGCCGCGGCGGAAATGAAGTTTTTACTCGATTTTTTTACAAAAAAATCGCGGGTGCAGGGCGGAGCCCGCCGCCGTCCGCGCAGGACGCGTCCCCGGCAAGGGGCGGGTGCAGGGCGAAATTTTATGCAAAGAAGGTTGAAAATGGATATCAGTATTTTTGATGTGGTCGGGCCGGTCATGATCGGCCCCTCAAGCTCGCATACCGCAGGCGCCGCCGCACTTGCACGCGTCGGCCGCGAGATCGTTGGCGAGCCCTTTCTGCACGTCTCCTTTGGCCTCCACGGTTCCTTCGCCGATACCGGCGCAGGCCATGGTACCGATCGCGCGCTGGTCGCCGGGGCTCTCGGTATGCGTCCCGACGACGAGCGGCTTCGCGATTCCTTTCGGCTGGCGAAAGAAAGCGGGATGAGCTATGACTTCCATCGTGTGGAGCTCGATAACGTTCACGAGAATACCGTGCAGATGGTGTTTACCCTGCGCTCCGGCAGGAAACGCGAGATCATTGGTTCCTCGATCGGCGGGGCGCGGATCGTTATCACCCGCATCGATGGCTATGAGACCGCCCTTACCGCGCAAAGCAACGCCGTTATGATCGAACACCGCGACGTGCCCGGCGTCGTCAGCGGCATCACCCGCGCCCTCTCCCTCGGCGGCGTCAACATCGCCAATATGCAGCTCGCCCGCAAAGCGCGCGGCGATATGGCGTTCACCATTATCGAAGTCGATCAGAATATCGATGAAATGATCCTGCACGATATCGATTGGGTCGACGGCGTAAAACGCGTGCAGGTCATTGGCACCGTGGAAAGTCTTGCCGATGCGATGGAGGATTTGATCAATGTATAAAGATTTGGCAGGCCTCCTCGCGGAGGCTACAGAAGCAGGCGTCCCCCTCTGGCGGATCATTGCCGACGAAGAGCTCCGGCTTACCGAAATGTCCGACCATGAGCTCATGATGCGGCTCGACACCCGCCTTTCCGTCATGGAACAGTCCGCAAACCGCGCGCTCGCGGAACCCCTGGAAACCGTCGGCGGACTGATCTCCGGCGTCGCCAGCCGCCACCAGCGCTACGCCGAAAGCAAAGGCGGACTCGCCGGACGGCTGGCCAATCAGGTTATGGCTTACGCCCTGTCCTCCTCCGAGGTCAACGCCGCAATGGGCTGCATCTGCGCCGCCCCGACCGCCGGCGCCTGCGGTATCCTCCCCGCCGTGCTGTTTGGCCTGCGGGAGGAATACGACCTGTCGCGCGGCGAGCTTCAGCTTGCCCTGCTGACCGCTTCCGGCGTCGGCGCGGTCATCACCCGTAACGCGACCGTTTCCGGCGCCGAAGGCGGCTGTCAGGCCGAGTGCGGCGTTGCAGCGGCGATGGCCGCGTCTGCGGCGGTGTTCCTTTCGAACGGTACGAACGAAGCGAGCATCCACGCCGCCGCGTTCGCCCTGATGAATTCGATGGGACTGGTCTGCGACCCGATCGCCGGATTGGTACAAGTGCCCTGCGCCCAGCGCAACGCCTCGCAGGCGGTCAACGCCCTGCTGTCCGCCGACCTCGCGCTGGCCGGGATGCGCTCGATCATCCCGCCCGATGAAGTGGTCGACGCGATGCTCCGCGTCGGGCATATGCTGCCGGACGCGCTCAAGGAAACCGCACAAGGCGGAATCGCCGCCACTCCTGCCGGGAAACGCATCGCAAGCGAAATTTTCCCGGAGGGTTCGGCGTGACGGCGGCGCTTTGGACGCGCACCGCCTGTACCGACCCTTACCGCAACCTCGCCCGGGAGGAGCGGCTTTTGCAGGCCGTCCGGCCGGGTGAGTGCATCCTTTACCTGTGGCAGAACCGGCATACGGTCGTGATCGGGCGCAACCAGAACGCCTGGCGGGAATGCGACGTGGAAGGGCTCGAAGCGGACGGCGGCCACCTCGCTCGGCGGCTGTCGGGTGGCGGCGCGGTTTATCACGACCTCGGCAACCTCAACTTTACCTTCCTCGCGTGTCAGGGGACGTATGACGTGCAGCGGCAGCTTTCCGTGATCGTAGAAGCGTGCCGCCTGCTGGGCATCCGCGCGGAGGTTTCCGGGCGCAACGACCTGACAGTCGACGGCAGAAAGTTTTCCGGCAACGCCTTTTATCGTTCCGGCGAACAGCGCTACCATCACGGCACGCTGCTGCTGGACGCTGATATGGGGCAAATGAGCCGATTTTTGAGCGTTTCGCCGGACAAACTGCAAGGGAAAGGCGTGTCGTCCGTGCGCGCGCGGGTGGTCAACCTGAACGAGTTTTGCCCCGGGCTGACGGTCGAACGGATGTGCGAAACGCTGCGGGAAGCCTTTGGCACGGTCTATGGCGCGCCGGCCGAGCCGTTCCCGGCGGCGCGGCTGGATGAACGCGCCGCCGAAGAACGCGCCGCGTTTTATGCCTCGGACGGCTGGCGGTACGGCCCGCCCGTGCTGCGCGCCGCGCGGCTGATGGTTTCCGAACGCTTCGGCTGGGGCGACCTTCAGCTATACGCCGAAGTGCAGGACGGCAGGCTGCGCGAGGTGCGCGCGTTTTCCGACGCGATGGACTGCGATTTTATCAGCCGCCTGCCGCAGGCGCTTACCGGCGCCCGGTCTGAACCGGCGGCGCTGGCGGCGGCGGTGCGCGGCGCGGCGGACGAAGCCTGCGCCGATCTGGCGGAAGATCTTGCGCGGCTGCTGCTGGCGGCGCGCGGGGACGCGCCGGTTTGACCGGCCGGGAGAGAGGAGCATGGTATGGACTTTGATTTAATCGTGATCGGCGCAGGCCCGGGCGGCTACGTTGCGGCAGAGCACGCGGCGGCGCTGGGACTGAAAACGGCGGTCGTGGAGCAAGGCGAACTCGGCGGCGCCTGCCTGAACCGGGGCTGTATGCCGACGAAGGCGCTGCTGCACGCCGCGGGGCGGTATTCCGAACTGCTGTACGCGGACAGCCTTGGGCTGCGCGCGGAATCGGTCGGCTTCGATTTCCCGGCGATGCAGGCCTACAAAAACGGGGTCGTGGAACAGCTCCGCGCAGGCGTCGCGCAGGCGTTCAAGGCGCGGAAGATCGTCCACATCGCGGGACGGGCGAAGGTGCTTTCGCCGACGAAGATAGAAGCCGGCGGCGCGGTCTACACCGCAAAAAACCTGCTGATCGCGACCGGAGCCGTCCCGGCGCGCCCGCCGATCCCCGGGATCGACCTGTCTGGCGTGCTTACCAGCGACGACCTGCTGACGCCGGAAGGGCGCGCGCTGAAAAGCCTCGTCATTATCGGCGGCGGCGTGATCGGCGTGGAATTCGCGTCGGTCTACCGCGCGTTGGGCTGTTCGGTGACGATCGTTGAGGCCGCGCCGCGCCTCCTGCCTGCGATGGATCGGGAGATTTCGCAATCGCTTGCGATGCTGTTCAAAAAGCGCGGCGTGGAGGTCGCGGCAGGCGCGCAGATCGTCGGCATCGAGCCCTGCGAAGCTGGGCTAGCCGTCGTGTATCAGGATAAGAAAGGCGCGGACTGCCGCGCCGAAGCCGAAGCTGTGCTGGCAGCGGTTGGCCGCCGGGCGGAGACCGCCGGGCTTTTCGCGGAAGGGCTCGACCCGCTGTGCGAACGCGGCGCGCTGGCAGTCAACGAACGGTTCGAGACCTCGATCCCGGGCGTTTATGCGGTCGGCGACGCGGTGGCGGGAAACATACAGCTTGCGCACGTCGCCAGCGCGCAGGGGATCGCGGTTGTGCACCGGCTTGCCGGAAAACCCGCCCCGATTGGGCTGGATTGTATCCCGGCCTGCGTCTACACCGACCCGGAGATCGCCTCGGCAGGCGTGACCGAGGAACAGGCGAAGGCAGCGGGCACGCCCGTGCTGGTCGGAAAAGCGACGACGGGCGCGAACGGAAAGTCGCTGGTCGAGCAGCAGGAACGCGGCTTCGTCAAGCTGGTGTTCCGCGCGGAGGATGAAGCGCTGATCGGCGCGCAGCTCATGTGCCCACGGGCGACCGACCTGATCGCGGCGCTCGTGCTGGCGATCGTAAACGGGGCCGACCGCAGCGGCCTGCTGCGCACGATGTTTCCGCACCCGACTTTCAGCGAGAGCATCGGGCAGGCGGCGGAAGCCGCGCGGAAAAAATAACGGCGCCCCGTAACCGCTCCGCATGCAATCAAAAGGGGTACCGCACGAAAACGTTCGTGCGGTACCCTCTTTAACCTGTTTTCGGCTTCGTGCAAGGCTTGACGGATCCTGCGAAACCGCCGCTTTGCAATGTAGTTCCTTCGCAGGCAGGCGCTTCAAAGAGCCGCCGCTTGGCAAGGCTGTCTTTTTGCATTGGAATCGTCGCGCAGAGCCGCCGTTTTTACGGGTTCACCGTTTCCCGGCGTTCTGCCCGGCGAGGCGCAGCGTGTACGCGAGCGGCACGATCAGCGTCCCGCAAAAGAAATTGCTGATCCCATGGATCACATCAAACGGGAACCCGGCCACGATCCAGGCGACCGCCGCCTCGAAGTTCAGCCCGAACAGCAGCGCTTGCGCAGGCGCGCACAGCGTCCCGAACAGGAACCCGTGCGCGGCGCAGACGGTCATATAGACGGCGGGCTGCGTCCGTTTGGGCAGATCCTGCGGCAGCAGCATCACTGCGCCCCAAAGGATCGCCCAAACGTACAGATAAGCCGCCCACCAGGCGGGGAAGCCGCTGAAAACGCCGTTGAGCACCACATAAATGTAAATGGGGTAGAGCGCCTTTTTGCGGTATACGACCGTATACGCGACCGTCAGCACCCCCAAAAGGTGGATGTTCGGCAGCAGTTCCATCAGCAGCTTGGAGGCGAACATGACCGCCCCCAGCATCCCGAACACCGTCATTTCCCGGACGGTCAGCTTCATCCCTGCTCGACCTTGAAGGCGTAGCTCTCGCCCTCGACGATCGGGGTCGAATCAACGCCGGTCTGCGCGTAAGCGCCATTGATGTAAAAGGCCCAATAGGAGCCGTCCGCGTCGTAATCGGCGGCGATGCCGTTCACGACCTTGACGTAAAGGCCGGTGGGGCTGTCCTCCCCGTCAATGACGCCCAGCTCCTGGAGCGCCTCGCCGACCGTTTCCCGGTCGGTGCGGATCTCGGCGTGAAGCTCGGCGCCGTCCGCGCCGGTCACGGTCAGCGGGAAGGCGAGCGCGCCTTCGCCCAGCGTTTCGCCGTCCGTCTGTATGACGGCTTCGGCAGGCGCTTCGGTCTCCTGCTTGGCGCAGCCTGCCGCCGCCAGCGCCATAGCCACGGTCAGCGCGATGCAGAAGGCCCTGTTCAAAAACCTGTGTTTCCGTTTCATTTGCATTCTCCTTTGCAGATGGTTTCCACCCTCGGACCGGCGCTCGCGGTCCACCTGGGCGGGCTTGCTGTCAGGATGTTCCGACTTGGCGCGCGCGTCCGCCAGCCTTCTCGGGGCCGCGCCCCAATGGCGGGTTCCCGGCTGTGGCAGGCCGGTCAGGCGGACGGATCGTTGCGCCTTACGGCGACGGGCTCGTACAGGTCTTGCACCTGTTTCCCCAAACAGCAAAATGCAGGCGTTTACGGCTGGCCGTCCGGCGTGTCCGGCACGCAGCGCAGTTTCCGGTCGGAAGAGGCGTCGGCCTCGATCCGGCAGTGAGGCGGGCAGGTCAGGAACCGCGCGTCGTCCCACGGGCCGTTCACCAGCGCGTCCAGGTAGTCCATGCGTCCCTCGACCCGGCGGAACTGCCAGCCGAAATCCTCCGCCGCCTGCCGCGCGTAGGCTTCATAGCCTTCACGGTCGCCGAGCGGCGAGGCGATGAAGCCGCAGCACTGGTACCGGCCCATCCAGCCGCTTTCGCACTCCATGAGGAAATCGGCGTTTTCTTCGCCGTATCGCGCCGCGTACTCCTCCCGCCTGCGCGCATAATTTTCCTTCGAGGGGGTGAACGCCTGTTCGATCCAACCGTTGTTATACCAGTACGCCCCGGGCATTTCCCGGAACAGCTCCCGATAGCGGCCGGCCGAACCGAGGAACAACGAAATGCAGTCGTCGCACCGCGGTACGATCACCGGGATCGACCGGCTGCGCAGCCCCGCCACGCCGTTCGAGCAAAGTCCATAGGCCAGCGCGATTGCGGTGAACCGCAAATGCTCCGGCAAGGCCTCGTTTTCGTGCTCGATCTCGTCCAGTACGCGCTGAAGCGCGGCGCGCAGGTGGTCCGGCGTATCGTGCAGCCCCTGCCGCAGCCACCACGCGCGGACGGGATAGCGGCTTTCCGCGATCAAATGGCAGATCTCCCGGTTCATCACCATACAGCCGGCCAGTGCAAGTCTCATGTTTGTTCACGCCCTTTCGCATAGTATATACCCAAAATCCCCATCTGGCAAGTGCCTGCGGGAAACAGGCCGGATGCTGCTGCACCCAGCCTGTGAAGCGCCGGTCACGCGTAGAACTCGTCGACTGCGGCAAAGAACGCGTCGATGTTGTCCCAGCTCGAAAGCGGCGGGATATCGCACCCCGAGGAAATGATAAAGTTGGGGTGGGAGCAGCATTTGCCCATGATCTCCAACGTTTTTGCGCGGATGGATTCCGGCGTGCCGCCACGGAACTGCTGCGCAGGGCTGACGTTGCCCATGCAGGGCAGCTCTGGCGGCGCCTTTTCGAGGATCTCCGCCATATCGACCGCGTCGCCAAAATGGTAGGCGTTCGCGCCGCAGGAGAAGATCGAATCGAGCGTGATATTGGCGGTGTTGCCGCAGTTGTGGTAAATGACGGCGAATTGTTCGTCCTTCACCGCGTCCACGATCTGCTTGCAGTAATCACCGGAAAACTCCTGCGCCAGCGTGGGGGAGAGCAGCCCGGCGAGCGGTTCGGCGATCACCACGCCGTTCGCGCCGACCGCCTTATACGCCTGGATATACCGGATGATGAATTCGGTCGCCTTGCCCAGCACGATATGCACCATGTCCGGTTCGTCGTAACAGTAGATCATGGCCTCGGTCACGTCCATCAGGCGGCCCGCCAGCGAGAACGGCCCGATCACGCCCGCGAACACCGGGCGGTCGTCGATCAGCCCCAGCGCCTTCTCGATCGCGTCGATGTAGATCCGGGTGCGCCCCGAGCCGATCTCCGGGACAGGCATCGCCTTGGCCAGCTCCAGCCGTTCGTCTTCGTCAACATCCAACGGGAGCACCGGGCCGACCACCGTCGGAACTTCGTCGTCCGATACCCGAATGGGCGCGCCGAAGCATTCGGCCTCAACCGACAGGTCCATCAGGCTGACCGCGCCGCCTGCTTTGGGGGTGCGGTCGGCGACCGCCTTCATCCCGCGCGCCTGCAAGCCGCTGTCCGAGATCAGGTCGCGGACGGTGATCCCCAGCAGCTGGATGGAAGGGAAGGACAGTACGGGCAGCGCTTTTTTAACGTTCGCGTCCAGCAGCGCCTGCGTCCATTGATCCATGTTCATCTTTCAAGTCTCCTTTTTGTCGTGGGTGTCCGGCGCGCGTCTGCCGCGCTTCCGTCTTAGCTTGTTGTTATACTCGCGAACGATGAAAATTACCGTTTGTTTCGCCTGCGCGGCGGGCGGTCCTGCGCGGACAGCGCCAAAGGGACTCGTCCCTTTGGAATCCCTTTCCCGCCT
>CAJUGU010000152.1 GCA_910586105.1 uncultured Eubacteriales bacterium
GCGATGCTGCGCATCGCCTGCGCCGCCTGCGGGCGGGGAAAGGGGCAAACCGATATGCAGATTTCTGGATTCAATCTCCGAGCCTTCGCGGGGCGCCCCGCGCCTATGTATCCCCGCTCAACGTCCAAAGTACGAGAAATGCATATAATCCCGTTTGCTTGTCCATGCGTCGCCGCCCCAGGCAAAACCGTACCGCTTGAACGCGCGCACAACGTCTCCATCCTCCGGGATCGAATACGGGTCCTCTCCCGGCAGCCAATAGCTGCCCGCCGTCGCGATCAGCTCGCCGTCCTCGCCGATGTCCGCCTCAAAATTTTCCTCCCAGTTGATATCGATCGCCGTGCCCCACCGGTGCTCGCTGGTCTCGCTGGATCTCCAGGCGTAGCCGCCGGCGTTCTTGATCGGGAATCGCTCGTCCCCTTCGTAGATTTCCTGAAAGACCGCCTGCACAATCGGCGCGATCGCGGCGTTGACCGTCAGGCTCAGCCGGCTGCTCCGCTTTTCACCGCTTGCCGTCAGCTGCCATACCGGTACCTCGATCTTCTCCATCGCGGACTCGGCTTCCTCCTCCGTTTGGAAGTATTCCACCGTTTCGCCGAACACCAGCAGCCGTTTTTCCGCTTCCGTTGTCGGGAAATCATCTGTTAAGGGAATATCCTTTACAGCAAAAGCGGGCTCCGACGGCTCCCACACCGGCTGCTCGGGATCCTCCGGCGCGAACGCCTTCACGAACCGCCCGGACAGGATCAGCGCCTGCTGCCGGGTCGCCGTGCCGAACGGGTCAAGCGACAGCGCGCCGTAAATCGACGCGCCGCTCAGGATCCCGCGGTCGGTCATGGCGGTCACCGCTTCCAGCGCCCACCAGTCGACCGTCCCCGCGTCCGGGAATTCCCCAAGGTCGCCGACCGGATCCGCCGCCTTGCCTGCGGCGCGCGCTGTGTTCGCCAGCATGACGCAAAGCTCCTGCCGGTTGATCGTTGCCTCGGGTGCGAAGCTGCCGTCCGAACGCCCGCTGACAAGCCCCAGCCGCGCCGCCGCCGACACCGTCGGGTCGTTACAGTCCGGGAATGCCTGCGGCGCGTCCAACGGCGTCTGGACGCCTGCGACCGCCTGATAGGCTTCGAGCGCGACCGCCGCGAACTCCGCCCGGGTGATCGGGGCCGCAGCCGCCGCCCCGGCCAGCGCGGCAGGCTCAAGCCCAGCGCTCTGTGCGGCTTCCACACCTTCCACAGCCCACGCGTCGATATCCACAAGGGCCTGTGCAGGACTGTGGATAACAAATGCAAAGGCTGTGCACAATCCCAAGGCCAGCCTGTGGATAACTTTCATAAAAATGCCTCCAAAATTACGAAACGGTTACGTTCGATTACAGCCCGGTTACAAACCAGTAACTTTTCGTGTAATCTTTTTGAAATTTTTGGGGAAAAACCGGCGGAAATCCACACTTATACACATTGTCCACAGAATTATCCACAAACTTTCCCCAGCTTGTAAAGAAGCTGCGCTTTACAGTTTTTTCGGGTTTCAGCCCCCTGCCGTCCGGTCGACGATCCGGTACTGCAATGCCTCGGCAAGATGGGCGGCCGCGATGTTGTCGCTGGCGTCCAGGTCGGCGATCGTCCGCGCAACTCGCAGGATCCGGTCGTGCGCCCGCGCCGTCAGCCCCAAACGTGTAAAGGCCGCAGCCAGCATCCGATCCCCGGCAGCGTCCAACGGGCACAGCTCCGCGATCCGCGAGGGCGGGATTGCCGCATTGCAGGGGACGCCCTCCGGCAGGCGGGCAAGCTGGCGCTCCCGGGCGGCGACCACCTTCGCGCGCATCGACGCCGAGGATTCCTCCCGCGCGGCGGCGCGTCCGGACAACGCTTCATACGTCACCGGCTCGACCGCGACCTGGATGTCGATCCGGTCCATCAGCGGGCCGGACAGGCGGCGCAGGTATTGCTGCACCTGCCCCGGCTTACAGGTACAGCGTCCGGTACCATACCAGCCGCAGCGGCAGGGGTTCATCGCCGCCGCCAGCTGGAACGCCGCCGGATACGTGACCCGCCCGCCTGCGCGGGAGATCGTGATCACGCTGTCTTCCAGCGGCTGGCGCAGCGCTTCGAGCACGTCCCGGTGGAATTCCGGGAACTCGTCCAAAAACAGCACGCCGCGGTGGGCAAGCGACCCCTCGCCGGGACGCGGGATCCTGCCGCTCATGCCGCCGCCGACGATGGCCGACGCTGAAGTATTATGGTGCGGCGAGCGGAACGGCCTGCCGCCCATCCGCGCCGCCTGCGCGCCCAGCCCGACCGCCGACCAGACACGGATCACCTCGAGCCGTTCGCTGTCGGTCAGCGGCGGCAGGATGGTCGGCAAACGTTTGATCATCATGGACTTGCCCGCGCCCGGCGGACCGGAAAGCAGCAGGTTATGCCCGCCTGCGGCGGCGACCAGCAGGGCGCGTTTGACCGTCCCCTGCCCGACGACGTGCGCAAAGTCCAGCGTCGCGTCCAGCGGCTCCGGGTCGCCGGGCGGCGGGCATGGCTCCAGCGTCCCGCGCTGGTCCAGGAAGGCGAGCAGGTCGCCCAGCCGCTGGACGGGGTAAACGGTCAGCCCCTGCGCATACGCCGCTTCGGCTGCGTTTTCCGCAGGCAGGAAAACGGTTTGAAGCCCAGCCTCCTGCGCGGCAAGCGCCATGGAAAGCGCCCCGCAGATCGGGCGGATCTCTCCGGTCAGTGAAAGCTCGCCGAGGAAGACCGCCTTTTCCGGCAGCGTGTTGATCTGCCCGGATACCGCAAGGATCGCCAATGCGATCGCCAGATCGTATACCGGCCCTTCCTTCCGGGTGTCGGCAGGCGCCAGATTGATGGTCAGCCGGGAGACCGGCCAGTCATATCCCAGCTGCTTGAGCGCGCCGCGCACACGTTCGGCGGATTCGGAAACCGCCTTATCCGGAAGCCCTACGATATCCATGCGGGGCAATCCGCCGGATAACATCCCTTCAACCGTAACGATATAGCCGTCGATGCCGGAAAGCCCTGCCGCGTGTACGACTGCAACCATATATATCACCCCTTCAACATGCGCATCCGGCCCATCTGCCGTAGGCTTGGCCTGCGGCCTCTGAATGGGCCTGTTTATCTATTATAGTATATCCGACCGGGTTTGACAACAAAAATTGACGAAGGCAGGCGCCGCTTTTATATCCGCGAACGCTGAATTTTACCGTTTGCTTCGCCTACACGGCGGGCGCCGGGGCGCTGCCCCTGGACCCTGGTCCTGCGCGGACAGCGCCGAAGGGACGAGCCCCTTTGGAATCCCTTTCCCGCCTGCGGGCGGGATCGGCGCGGTCAAAGCCGCTTATGCGCGTCTGCCAGCTCCCTTCCTGATGGAGCTGGCAGACGTAAGGCTGACTGAAGGAGCCGCCAGCGATAACGTCCGGCGCCGTCCCGTCAGCCGCTGCTTACAGCCAGGCGGCTTGTCCTCCCCCGGCAAAAAAAGGAGCCCTATTCAGAGCTCCGATCTGCAATACGATAATTATCAGCAAGCTCGCGTCATTCTACTGCGAACTCCGCCGCGACATAGCTGGATTCCCAGCCGCCCGATTTTTCCCGGAGCAGTTCCTTTACCAGCCGGTACTCGCCGGTGGTCAACCGACCATACCCATCCGAAAAGGAACAGACTTCCTCGCGGGTGCTGTGCGGCGCGAGCAGATAGCTCAGCGCGTCGAACGCCCGGGAACGCAGGCTGCGGATCTCATGCCACTCGCCGTTTTCTTTTTTCTCGATCCAGTATTCCTGGCCGAACTGCCATTCGCGGTCGGTCGAATTCACCAGCGTCAGGATCGCGCCGGTCGAAGACGCCGAGCCTGCTTCCACATGGATCGCCAGCCCTTCCGCCTCATTGACCGACTGGAATGGCGATACCCCGGCTGTCATCCAAGGGTGCAGCATCCAGACCGCCCCTGCCAGCAGCGCGATCAGTATCAATGCAAATCCTGCGCTTCTCCGAATCATTGTCATGGTATCCATCTCCTTCACGATCGTTTCGGTGCTTTACCATTATAGCGCCTTCTTGCCAAAATAGCAAGGATTTTCTTTGCACATTCCACAATTTTTTCGCCAACCTTTTGTATAATACACACAAAAAACGCCGTTGCTGGCAAATGCTACAAACCAGCAACGACGTCATGAAGTTCTCTCGTAAAATCTGACTGGCAGCGCTGGGACAAAATCCCAGCCGCCCCGGTCAGTCCGCAAACAGCGGGGTGGAAAGATAGCGGTCGCCTGTGTCCGGCAGCAGCGCGACGATCACCTTACCTGCGTTCTCGGGGCGCTTGGCAAGCTCGGTCGCCGCCCACACGGCGGCCCCGGAGGAGATGCCGACCAGCACGCCGTCCGATCGGCCGATCGCCCGCCCGGTCGCGAACGCGTCCTCATTGGTCACGGTGACGATCTCGTCATAGATGTTGGTATCAAGCACCTCCGGCACGAAGCCCGCGCCGATGCCCTGGATCTTATGCGGGCCGCCCTTGCCGGTCGAAAGCACCGGGGAGGTGGCAGGCTCGACCGCTACGACCCGGATCTTCGGATCCTTTTCCTTTAAATATTGCCCGACGCCGGTCAGCGTGCCGCCCGTGCCGACGCCCGCGACAAAGATATCGACCTTGCCGTCGGTATCGTCCCAGATCTCCGGGCCGGTGGTCGCCTTATGGATCGCCGGGTTCGCCGGGTTGCCGAACTGCCCCGGGATGAAGCTGTCCGGCAGCTCCGCCGCCAGTGCGTTGGCCTTCTCGATCGCGCCCTTCATGCCGCGCGAACCGTCGGTCAGCACCAGCTCGGCGCCATAGGCCTTCAGCAGATTGCGCCGCTCGACGCTCATGGTCTCCGGCATGGTCAGGATCAGGCGGTAGCCGCGCGCCGCCGCAACGGAAGCCAGCCCGATGCCCGTGTTGCCCGAAGTCGGTTCAATGATGACCGAACCGGCCTTCAGCTTCCCAGCCTTTTCGGCGTCGTCGATCATAGCCTTCGCGATGCGGTCCTTGACCGAGCCTGCCGGATTGAAATATTCCAGCTTGGCAAGGATGGTCGCCTCCAGGCCGTTTTTCTTTTCATACCCCGTCAGCTCGAGCAGCGGGGTGCCTCCGATCAGTTCCGACGCAGTACGATAGATCTTTGACATGGTAGATAAAGCGCTTCCTTTCTATTAGTTGTCGTTCAAAGGCTTTGGAACGCCTGTTCCAAGTCCTCCAGGATATCGTCGATATGTTCGGTACCGATGGAAAGGCGGATTGTGTTCGGCTTGATGCCGGCGTCCGCCAGCTCCTGTTCGGTCATTTGGGAATGGGTCGTCGTTGCCGGGTGGATGACCAGGCTCTTCACGTCGGCCACGTTCGCAAGCAGCGAGAAGATCTGAAGCTGGTCAATGAACCGGTGCGCCTCCCGCGCCCCGCCCTTGATCTCAAAGGTAAAGATCGACGCGCCGCCGTTCGGGAAATATTTCTGGTACAGAGCATGGTCCGGATGCCCCGGCAGCGAGGGATGGTTCACACGCTCGACCTGCGGATGCTTCGCCAGGTATTCGACAACCTTTTTGGTGTTTTCCGCATGACGGTCGAGCCGCAGCGACAGGGTCTCGACGCCCTGCAGCAGCAGGAACGCGTTGAACGGCGAGATCGCCGCGCCGGTATCCCGCAGCAGGATCGCGCGGATATAAGTAACGAAGGCCGCAGGCCCCGCCGCCTGCACGAAGCTCACGCCATGATAGCTGGGGTTGGGGGCTGCAATGGGCGCATACTTGCCGGACGCCGCCCAATCGAACCTGCCGCTGTCCACGATGATACCGCCGAGGGTGGTGCCGTGGCCGCCAAGGAACTTGGTCGCCGAATGTACGACGATGTCTGCGCCGTGCTCGATCGGGCGGATCAGGTACGGGGTTCCGAAGGTGTTGTCGATCACCAGCGGGATCCCGTGACGGTGCGCGACCGCAGCAAGGGCGTCGATATCGGGGATATCGCTGTTCGGATTGCCAAGGGTCTCAATGTAGACCGCCTTGGTGTTGTCTCGGATCGCGGCCTCGACCTCGGCAAGGTCGTGCGCGTCGACGAAGGTCGTCGAAATGCCGTATTGCGGCAGGGTGTGCGCGAGCAGGTTATAGCTGCCGCCATAAATGGTCTTTTGGGCGACGATGTGTTCGCCCGCCTGCGCCAGCGCCTGGATGGCGTAAGTGATCGCCGCCGCGCCGGAAGCCAGCGCCAGCGCCGCAACGCCGCCTTCGAGCGCCGCAACGCGCTTTTCCAGCACATCCTGCGTGGAGTTGGTCAAACGGCCGTAAATATTGCCCGCGTCCGCCAGGCCGAACCGTGCGGCGGCATGCGCCGAATCCCGGAATACATAAGATGTCGTCTGGTAGATCGGCACGGCGCGCGCGTCGGTCGCTGGATCGGGCGATTCCTGCCCAACATGCAGCTGAAGGGTTTCAAAACGGTAATTTTTCTGGTTGCTCATGATGATCTTTGCTCCTCTCAGATGGTCAATGGATGTGATTTTGGATGGTTTCGTAAATGCCTTATCCGCCGATACCGCGCGGCATTCGTCCATTGCGCCAACCAATGCGGAGCAGCAGCCCAAACAAACGAAGCATGGTCCGATTCTCCTTGAATTCCTATCGTTTTACTGTCGCCTATTATATACCTGTTTTCCTAGAAAGTCAATAGGAATTTGGCTATTTTTTGAGGGGGATCAAATGGAATAATCCCCTCCCAGTTTCAGGCGGTGCTGTTCGACCAGCTGATCCAGGTTCACGCTGTCCACATATTCGTTGATCACGGCGCGCAGGCCTTTCCAGAAGTCGAGCGTCGCGCATTCGCTTTCCCGTGGGCAGCGCACCGTTTCATCGCTGAGGCAGGCGATCGGCGCAAGATCCCCCTCTGTGATGCGCAGGATCTCGCCTATGGTATAGTTTTCCGGCTTGCGGGAAAGCCGGTATCCGCCCTGCGCGCCGCGCACCGAACGCAGGAACCCCGCGCGGGAAAGCTGGGTGACGATCTGCTCCAGGTACTTCACCGAAATGCCTTGCCGCTCTGAGATGTCGCGCAGCGGGATGTAGTCGCCGCTGTCATGCTCCGCGAGATCGATCATCAGCCGCAGCGCATAACGGCCCTTGGTTGATACTTTCATACCGAAACCTCCTCTTTTTCGTTCTTTTCTTTTATCATAGCACAACCCGCTTTAAATTACAAGTAGGCTGACCGGAAAAGGCGAAAAAAATAAGCGGGACGCTGCGTTTTTCAAGCCGGAGTCGGATGGGCGCTTAACCCCAAGACGGCCTTTGCAGGTGCGCTTTTAAGGGAACCGCACGCGGCGGGAGCCGGGGCGCCGCCCCGGCTCCCCGGTCCTGCGCGGACGGCACCAAAGGGACTCGTCCCTTTGGAATCCCTTTCT